>CALGEF010000104.1 GCA_937881755.1 uncultured Acidobacteriota bacterium | reverse complement strand
TTCTCAAGCGCGGCCGCGTAGACGAACGGCTTGAAGCTGGAGCCCGGCTGGCGTTTGGACTGTGTCACCCGGTTGAAGCTCGACTTGAAGAAGGAATAACCGCCCTGCATCGCCAGCACGCGCCCGGTATGCGGATCAATGGCGATCAATGCGCCGTCGACTTCGGGCACCTGGCGCAGCGTCGCGTTGCCGACAGGAACCATCAGCGGCTCGATCGGGGCAGCCTCCTGTTCAGCGCCTTCGGCGGGCGCCGCTTCGCGCTTCTGTTCCTGGCGCCTGAACTCGGCAAGGATCACGTGGCCGACCTGAAGGCCGGCTTTGCCGTTCTCCGGTTTGAACGTCTGGGCCCATTTGATTTCGTCCGAGGGCATCTTGATGGTGGCGCCGTCGGTGAGCAGCAGTTCGGCGGATCCGGAGGCGACCCTGGTCACCAGCGCGGCTTCCCAGGTCCCGTTGCCGCCCGGCAGTTTCACAGCCTTGAGGGCTTGCGCCGCCGCCTCATCCACTGGAAGCGTCGTGACCGGCCCGCGCCAGCCGTGGCGCCGGTCGTAGGCGATGAGGCCGTTGCGCAGCGCGGCCTGAGCCGCCAGCTGGAGGCGCGTGTCGATGGTGGAGCGGATCGACAGGCCGCCCTGTTCGAGCGTGTCTTCGCCGTACCTCTCGATCAGGTCCCGGCGCAGTTCCTGCACAAAATAGGTTGTCGCCACGAATTCCGGGCCGCGAAGGCGGCGCACCGTCGACAAGGGCCTCGCGAGCGCCTCGTCCATCTGCTCGCGGGTGATGTAACCATCTTCCCGCATCCGCTCGAGGACATAGTTGCGCCGCTGGAGCAGGCGTTCGGGGTTCGAGTAGGGGTTTACCCGGCCTGGGAACTTCGGCAGCGAGGCAAGGGTCGCAGCTTCGGCGAGGCCGAGTTCGGTCAGGGATTTGTTGAAATAGTTCAGGGACGCCGAAGCTACCCCGTAGGACTGGCCGCCGAGGTAGATCTCGTTGAGGTAGAGCTCCAGGATCTGGCCTTTGGTAAACTCTTTCTCGATACGCTGGGCGACGATCGCTTCCTTCGCCTTGCGCTCGATGTTCTGGTCCCTGGTCAGCAGCATGTTCTTGGCAACCTGCTGCGTTATGGTCGAGCCACCCTGCATGCCGCCGCTGCCAGTGATCTTGTTCTTCGCCGTGTTCACCGCGCCGCGCGTGATGCCGGCATAGTCGAGGCCGTCATGCGTGAAGAAGTTCTTGTCCTCGGCAGCCACAAAGGCCTGCACGACGTGTTCCGGGATCGACTCGTAGGGCACGAATACTCGGTGCTGATCGGCAAACTCCGCAATCAGGGTTCCGTCGCCCGCATGTACCCGCGACGTGATCGGCGGTTCGTACTGCTTGAGCTTGGAAATCGACGGCACGTCGCGGCTGAGTGCGGCGAAATAGGCCCAGACCGCGATCAGGGCGATGACGCCCAGCACGAAGAGCGCAATCGCGCCCCGGCGGGCCCATTTCAGGGGGCCGGAATACTTCTGCAGGCTCGCGCGGAAAGTCGGAGGAGGAGCGTCAGTCATCAACTGTACCTGTGCGGTGATTCGACTGCCATAAGCCACATAAGCCCATGTTCAGGGGGGTGTGCGCAGGAGTTCGCACGCGTTTCCGGCGATACTATGGCGCGCCGGGGCCCCGCAAAAGGGGCCGATGTCAGATGTCCTGGCGTCCAACCTCAAGGTCTTCGAGCGAAATCTCGGGCAGGGGGCGCTTTTCCGGTCTGGGCGTCGTCAGGCCGTCCTTCAGCCTGGCGGTGATCTGATCGCGCTCGGATCTGGGGGGGTAATTGTCGAGCGCCGCCTGCCAGGCGGCGCGGGCATCGTCCCTGCGGCCCAGATGCCAGTAGATGTCGCCCAGATGGTGCTCGATTTCCCAGTGGCCCTTCGGCGCCAGCCTGTCCCGGGCGTTTTCGATCAGTCCCCTGGCGCGCTCCAGGTCACCCAGCTTGTAAAGCGCCCAGCCCAGGGAATCGGCAATGTAAGGGTCTGAATCCGCCAGCAGCAGGGCGCGGGCCAGCACCTTGTAACCTTCTTCGTACCTGTCGGTCCGTGTAATCAGGAAGTAGCCCAGAGAGTTCAGCGTATAGGGGTCATTCGGCCGCGCGAGGCGCTCGGACCGCAGGATGACAAGTGCATCATTGATGAGACCGGCCTGGCCCAGTGCATCCGCCAGCACCATCCGGCGCTCGTGGGTATCGTCCAGCGCCCGCGCATCGCGGGCATGGTCGGCGGCCTTCATCA
Source organism: uncultured Acidobacteriota bacterium (assembly GCA_937881755.1). Classification (GTDB taxonomy): domain Bacteria; phylum Pseudomonadota; class Alphaproteobacteria; order Caulobacterales; family Hyphomonadaceae; genus Hyphomonas. The sequence goes on along the minus strand of CALGEF010000104.1, from coordinate 7,227 downwards.
TGTCGCCGAAGTGCAGGTAGGCCGAACTTGCAGCTCCATGCGCTGCAGCCTGTTCGGCGGCGTTTTCGGCAAGGCTCAGGAGTTCGGGCACCAGGTCGTAAGCCGCTGTCTTGTCGTCCAGCAGGGTGCGCAGTTGCAGGGCTCCGTACAGGGTCGAAAGCCGGTCGGCGTCGCCGCTGATGTCGAGCGCCGCCTCGATAGCGTCTCTCGCACCGGGCTCGTCACCGTTCATCAGCAGCGCCTGCGCCGCTGAAATCTGCAGCGAGGGCGAGGCTTCCGGCGCGGTCTGCGCGACATGCGCGGCGCCCGCATAGAGCGCTTCGGAGTAGAGTGCATTGATGACGCCGCTCCGCACGTTCCTGTTTTCCGGGTCAAGCAGCAGGATCACGAGATCGAAGGCGGCGCGCCTGTCATCGAACCCGTCGATGCTGCCGCCCATCATCGCGGTCCGGATGTAGCGCTGCTGCTGCATCGAATAGGAGACGTCTGACAGCGCAAGCGCGAAACCGGTCCGCACCGTCAGCGGCTTGTTCTCGAGGTTCCTGCCGGTCTCGAGGCTGTCGATGGCGGCAGCATAGCTGGCGGCCTGTTCCGGCTCGGCATCCGCGAGCTTCCGGTAGACCAGCTTTGATTCCTCTATCCGTCCCATACGTTGCAGCAGCAGTGCATGGCGAACGATCACCGTGCTGACATGTGCAAAGACGATGCCCTGGGGATCGAACTCGTGTTCCGGCGCCTCAATCGTATTCGGTGTCAGGGCATCGTAAACCGCCAGCGCTTCATCGTTACGGCCTGCCGCTTCGAGCATGGCCGCCAGCGACAGGTCTCCCGTGATGCCCGGCATGCCGCCCGCCACTTCGCGGTGGCGGTTGATGGCGCCTTCCAGGTCGCCTTCGAGGCCGATCAGCCAGGAGTCGATCCAGAGATAGAAGCCCGGCTGTTCGAAATCGTCCGCAGCCTCGCCCGTCAGGCCCAGACGAGCGCGGGCTCCCGCCATGTCGCCGGCCGCCGCCCGGTCGATCGCCAGATAGGCATTGAGGAACCGGTCATCGCCCCGCGCGTCTTCGGACTGCGCCGCGAGCAGGGTCAGGTAACCTGCCGTGTCACCCGCTTTCAGGGCATCCAGCGGCGTCGCATAGGTTGTCCGAAGGCCATCCGGCTGACGGATCGCCGTGGCAAGCGCCGCAGGCGACAATGGCGGACCGGCGGTTTCTGCGGCCAGTTCTGAGCGTCCAGCCTGGTTCGGGGGGCCACTTGCGCAGGCGGACGTGCCAAGCAGAAAGGCGAGGGCGATCAGGGACGGCTTCAGGGGCATAGGCGCAGGCGCTCCACCTTGCAGGACGGTTAAGTGAAGCAGGCCCTTGCGGCGAGAGCAAGGCTTGGGCGGTTGAGAATGCGCAGGCGCGGGGCTCACGCCTGCGTTACGTTCACATGTTCGGGTAGGCTGGTCCGCCGCCGCCCTCGGGTACCGTCCAGTTGATGTTCTGGTTCGGATCCTTGATGTCGCAGGTCTTGCAGTGGATGCAGTTCTGCGCGTTGATCTGGAACCTGAGGTCTGCGCCGGAGCCTACCCACTCATACACGCCTGCCGGGCAGTAACGCGCCGAAGGGCCTGCATACACGTCGTGCTCGGACGATTTTTGCAGGGCCATGTTCGCCACGATCAGGTGCACTGGCTGATCTTCACCGTGATAGGTGTTGGTGAAGGATACGTTGGTCAGCTTGTCGAAGCTGATGACGCCGTCGGGCCTCGGATATTCAATCGGCTTGAAGTCCCTGGCGGGTTTCAGGGACTCTGCATCCGTCTTCGTATGATGCAGTGTCGGCAGGAAGCCAAAGCCGACCAGGACCCTCATCCACATGTCCGGCACACCGATCATGGCGCCGATCAGGGTACCGAATTTCGACATCAGCGGTTTCATGTTGCGAACCGGGGAAAGGTCTTTCCAGACCCACGAGGCGCGCACGGCGTCCGGATAGTCCTCGAGCGTGTCGCTCTGGCGGCCGTCATTGATCGCACCGAATGCTGCTTCGGCCGCGAGCATGCCGGTCTTCATCGCGTTGTGCGTGCCTTTGATGCGCGGCAGGTTCACGAACCCGGCCGAGCATCCGATCAGCGCGCCGCCCGGGAAGGACAGGCTCGGGATGGACTGGATGCCGCCGGAGGTGATCGCGCGGGCGCCGTAGGCGACCCGCTTGCCGCCCTTCAGGTAGCGCACGACATCCGGGTGATGCTTGTAGCGCTGGAACTCGCTGTAGGGGGCGAGGTAGGGGTTCTTGTAGTTGAGGTGCACCACATAGCCGACCGAGACGAAGGCCTCGCCATTGTCGCGGAAGTGGTAAAGGAAGCCGCCGCCATCTCCGTTCTTACCCATCACGGGCCAGCCGAACGTGTGCTGCACGAGCCCTTCCTGGAAAATCTCCTCCGGTACGGACCAGACTTCCTTCAGGCCGATGCCGTACTTCTGCGGATCGCTGTCGGCGCAAAGGTCGAATTTGGCCATCAGCTGCTTGGTCAGGGAGCCGCGTGCGCCTTCAGCAAACAGCACATACTTACCGAGCAGTTCCATCCCGGGCTGGTAGTCGGCGCCTGGCTTGCCGTCCCTGTCGATGCCCATGACGCCGGCGACGATGCCGCGCACCGCGCCCTTGTCATCATAGACAAGTTCTGAAGCGGCAAAGCCCGGGAACACTTCGACGCCAGCTTTTTCGGCCTCGGCTCCCAGCCAGCGGCAGACGTTCGCCAGTGAGCCGATAAAGCAGCCATGATTGCTCATCAGGGGCGGGAAGGGCGCCCAGCCGACTTCAGCCGAGCCGTTCTCCCCGAGAAGCTTGTAGCTGTCGGCACTGACCTCGGTGGTCAGCGGACGATCCGCCCGGGTGCGCCAGTCCGGCAGCAGTTCGTCCAGCGCCTTGGGGTCGAGCACGAGTCCCGAGAGGATATGTGCGCCGATCTCGCCGCCTTTTTCGATGACCACGACGGACAGTTCCTTGCCCGCTTCAGTGGCCAGCTGCTTAAACCGGATGGCGGCGGACAGGCCCGCAGGGCCGCCGCCAACGATCACCAGGTCAAACTCCATCGACTCGCGTTCGGGGGCAGAGGCCATCGGTCAGCTCCTTGTTTGCGCTTTGCGCCTTATATTTGTCCGGGTAAGCACTTACAGTCTGTTTCCTCAAGGTCCAGCCCGTCCGCAATGCCAACCCCTGCGTCAAGAGAGCCAATTTCTGCGCTCACCGAATGGTGGGCCGACATGGGCGTGAGCGTGGATACCGCGCTGGTGGAGGCTCTGCTGAAGTCCGCGCCACGTCCAGCCAGAGCGGACCGCAGCGCTGAGCCAGCTGCCCCGGTGCAGGTCCGGCGAGGCCCAAAATCCGTTTCGGACTGGGCGGACGAGGCCCGGGCCGCTGCGAAATCTGCGACAACGCTCGACGCCCTGGCAGACGCCATCCGCGCCTTCGAAGGCAGTCCGCTGAAGGCTGCCTGCGAACAGGCCGTTGTCTATGACGGCGTTCCCGGGGCCAGCCTGATGGTGATCGGGGAGGGGCCCGGCGCCGAGGAGGACCTGCGCGGTCTGCCCTTCGTGGGCAAGGCAGGCCAGCTGCTCGACAGGATGCTTGCTGCGATTGGCCGGTCGCGGACCGAGAACACGTTCATCACCAACGTCAACTACTGGCGCCCGCCCGGCAACCGGAACCTGGAGGCCGATGAGATCGCCGTGTGCCGGCCATTCGTCGACCGGATGATCGAACTGGTACAGCCGAAACTGATCATTGCGGCAGGCGGCGTGCCGGCAGTGGCACTGCTTGCCAGCAAGGATGGCATCATGAAGCTGCGCGGCAACGAGTACGCGTATTCGACACCTGACGGCTTCAGGGCGCCGGTCTTCCCGGTCCTGCATCCCGCCTACCTGCTCCGCCGCCCGCAGGACAAGAGCCGTGCGTGGCGCGATCTGATGCTTATCGAGAATCGGCTGGCTGAACTGTCCTAGTCAGTCCTCCGGCGCGTTTCCGGCTTTTTCCTCCGCCGGGCCCGGCGCGCCTGGCGCCTGTGGCCGGCGAGCCCGGCGCCGGTATTGCCGCGCGCATCCGCACCGATGACGTCGCGGGCGACCTGGAAGGCACCCTCTTCTGCGTCCTCGACAGGGTGCGCGCAGCGCTGCTTAAGCGTGCCATCCAGCCAGGCGCGCCGCAGTCCGTCTCGTCCAGGCCCTGGATCACGGCGCCCGCGTTCCTTGTGCTCCGCGGCCGGGCGGCGGCCTTCGGATCCGGCCATGAGCTTGCTGCAGAAAGCGGGTTCTTCGGCCGCTGCGTGGGCGCCGGCGTCACAGCAGAACGTTTGCCGCAGCTTGCGGCGCTCTCCGGAATCGCCTTGGGTCGCGGCCAGCTTCTTCAGCAGGTCCCGGTGTTTGCCATGGTCGGATTTCAGCGCGTCATAAATCGTCGTCATGGCCGTCGCTGCTGTGATTGTCCCGGGATGCAACATCTGAGCTGGCCGTCCGTTCCCCAAATCCGCGCAGCCTGAGCACCGCTGCAGATGGCCGCGCCGCTCTCCGTCATTATCCCGGCACTGAACGCCGCCTCAGACTTGCCTGTAGCGCTTGAAAGCCTGTTGCCGGGCCTGGAAGCCGGCCTCATCCGCGAAGTCATCGTCGCCGATGGAGGCTCGACTGATGCCACATGCGCCATCGCTGCATCGACGGGCGCGGCCGTCATCGACAGCGCGCCCGGCCGGGGCCAGCAGCTGCGCGCGGGCGCTGAGGCGGCCCGCGGTGAGTGGCTGCTGTTCCTGCATGCCGACACCGCGCTTTCCCGCGACTGGCCCGAGCGCGCCGGCGCCCATATAGACACCCGGCCCGGCCTGGCGGCGGCTTTCCGGCTGAAGTACCGCTCCGACGCGTCCGAAGCGCGCTGGCTGGAGGCGCGCGCCAACCGCCGCGCCCGATGGCTCGGCCTGCCTTACGGCGATCAGGGCTTGTTGATCTCGCGCGCGCTCTACACCGAAGTCGGCGGATACCAGGATGTGGCGTTGATGGAAGACGTGATGATCGTGCGCGCGATCTCGAAGAAGCGTCTGGTCATCCTTGATGCCGAGGCGCGCACGTCGGCCGCCAAGTACGAACGCGATGGCTGGCGCAAGCGGGCGTGGCGCAATGCCTGGCTATTGTCTCGCTTTCTGATGGGAGCGAGCCCTGAAACCTTGTCGAAACTTTATCGCTAATTCCCGTCTGACCACCACGCAGGGTCGGCGAATTCCTCCGCATAGTTGTCCAGCAGGTACTGACGGAAGGCTTTATAATCTGTCACGGCGCAGGCGTAGGCATCGACCCGCTCGATCCCGGCAGGCGGGTCGTTGCCCTGGCCGATATCGCTGCAGGCCGGCATCGCCATCTCGAACCGCGGCGCTCCGTCGACGGACGCGCTCGTGGGCCGCGCGACGACGTAGCTCCAGGCCGTTTCGTCTTCGCTGCGCAGCTCCGCTTCCCCGAGATACACTGGCACGCCGCCGGCCTCGGTCAGCAGTTCAAACCTGAGGCGCATCTCCTCCTCGGCCGCCTCGTCAGAAGCCAGGCTGTAACCGTCGCCTGACGGGACACCGATCCTGCACGGGGGATCATCCGGCGTGCAGAAGGCAACCGGGCCGCGCGCCAGCGGCGTGCCGGTCTTGATGTTTGGCTCGTCCGACAGGAAGCACCCGCTGAGCACATTCACGGCGAGGAGCGCGATTGCGACGATGTGTGGCTTCATAACTGTCTGAATTCCTTGCACTTCCAGTTCGTGTCCCACAGTCTCGTCTATGTTTTCGGCAAATCCAAGGCTGTCTCTAAATGCGTCCCGCGACCCTGCTGGTCTTTGCAAAGCCGCCCCGGATCGGCCTCTCCAAGACGCGCCTCGCCAAAGGCCTCGGCAAGGCAGGCGCGCGCCGCGTCGCCGGCTTTACGCTCGCGCGGACGCTGGCTGCCACCCGCGCCAGCGGCTGCGCCGTGACGATCTACCTCGCGCCTGACGCTGAAGTGCGCCGCCAGGGGAAACACCCCCTGTTCGGCAAGCTGCGCCTGAGGCCCCAGGGCCCGGGCGGCTTGACCGAACGCCTCGGGCGGGGCTTTCGCGAGGCGCCTCCGGGGCCAGTGCTGTTTATTGGTACGGATGCGCCGGACATAAGTGCCGCGCGGTTGAGGCAGGCCGTCCGCGCGCTCCGACGCAACGATGCCGTGTTCGGCCCCGCGCGCGATGGCGGCTTCTGGCTGTTCGGGCTGCACAAGGGCCCCCAGACCAGGGCGCCGTTCGACGCCGTCCGCTGGTCCGGTCCGCATGCGATGGAAGATGTCTGGAGCCGCCTGCCGCCGCGCAGCCGCATCGGGCTGCTGGACCAGCTCATCGACATCGACGAGGTCGCAGACTGGAAAGAGTGGACCCGGCGGAAGCGCTGAATTCCCCAAAAAGGCCCGCGCATAGTTCTTGATTTGTTCTTTTTCCTGTGGCTTTTCCTCTGCCATGAGAACCAGGCAGAAACTGAAACCGACCGGACGCGTCACGCTGATTGAAGCGGCCCAGGCCGCCGAGCGGTTCGAGCACCGCGGGCGCGGCGCCATCTCGAACCAGGCGGGGCGTTTCGAGCGCCAGACCCACACCCTGTTCGATGATGGCTGGAGCACCATCGAAGACGACGCTGCGCCGCTGGAGACCATCCTGATGGACGACACGGCCAGGACGATCATCACCTTCAACAATTCGCCCGACATCAGCTTCGACCGGACGGTCAATCCCTACCGGGGCTGCGAGCATGGCTGCATCTACTGTTTCGCCCGCCCGACCCATGCCTGGGCTGGCCTGTCTGCAGGGCTCGATTTCGAGAGCCGTTTGTTCCGCAAGGCGAATGCTCCGGAACTGCTGGTGAAGGAATTGTCCCGGCCATCCTATGTTCCAAAGCCCATAGCTCTTGGCATGAACACCGATGCCTACCAGCCGGTGGAGCGCGAACAGCGCCTGACAAGGCGCCTTCTCGAAATCCTCTCTGCCCATAACCATCCGGTCACCCTGCTGACCAAATCGGCGCTGATCCAGCGCGACATCGATATCCTGGGGCCGATGGCGGAGAAGGGGATTATCCGCGTTGGTGTGTCGATCACGACGCTGGACCGGAAGCTCGCCCGCAAGATGGAGCCGCGCGCTGCGACGCCGGAGCGGCGGCTGGAAACGGTGCGCGCACTCTCGCAGGCGGGCATTCCG
>CALGEF010000103.1 GCA_937881755.1 uncultured Acidobacteriota bacterium | reverse complement strand
GCCTCCGGCCCTGGCACGTCGCCGAACGCAAGCCGGCCTTCGCGCTGCGCCGCCAGGATCGGCGGGCCGAGATCACCGGGCAGCGGAGGGCCGAGCTCCGGAGGCGGAGGGCGCACCGCACTAGATGAAGGCTGTTGGCCCAGTTCGCGGCAATACCAGCCGAAGCTGATAAATACTGCACCGTTTGTTCGAAAGCTTTGCTCCAAACCAAAATGCAAAGCACGCTCAAACTGCGCCGCTGGAGACCCCGTCATAACGGCGGGGCGCTCGCACCGGTTAAGAGAAGACCCGCCCAGGTACCCACTATCGATAGAGGACACCATCGCCCATTATTGATCAGTGCGCCGCGCAAACCTCTTCCTCAAGGCTGCGCTGCCCGTCGGCTCCCTTCCCTGCCTGCCGCTCCAGCAGAGGGCGCGCCCAGCCTGAGGCAACAAGTGGGCGGGATCACTAATAGTAATTTGGTGACACATCTGATAGTAATCTGGTGAACCCTCTGACCGCATCCCGGTGAGCGGCAAAACGAGGAGCGCCCCCGCATGCCGGATACATACCTGCCCCGGCACCTCGTGCCCGAACTGGAAGCCGCCCTTAAACATACGAGGATTGTTAATCTGACCGGCCCCCGCCAGGCTGGCAAGACAACACTCGTACGCGACCTTTTCGCCAGGGGGCGTTTTGTCAGCCTCGATGATGCCGCAACACTCGCGGCCATCGAGACTGACCCCTATGGGCAGATCAGGTCCCTGCGTGACCAGCTTGGTGACCAGCCCCTGATCATCGACGAAGCCCAGCGCTCCGCCCGTCTCCCCCTCGCGATCAAGCAGATCGTCGACGCAGACAGGCGAAAGGGACAATTTGTCCTGACCGGCTCCTCGAATGTCTTTCGCACCGCGACGGTCGCCGATTCTCTTGCGGGACGGATGCGCAGCCTGACGCTATGGCCCCTCTCGGCTGCCGAGATCCATCGCGCACCTGTCTCCAGGCTGGTCAGCTGGGCGACGGGTAAAGACCCTCAACTCTCCGCCATCAGGGCAAAGGCTGTTTCCCGCCCGGCCATCATCGATCTCGTCCTGAGAGGCGGCTTTCCGGAAATCCGGCAGATGCCTCTCAGAGAGAGGCAGCGGCAATACAGGGACAATGTCGACGCGATGATCGACCGCGACGTTGCTGACATCATGAAGATCAGGAAACCAGATGCGCTCCGCCGGCTGACGGATCAGATGGCTGCACGCACCGCCAATGAGCTGAACATCGTTGAACTGTCCAACGCCGTGAAAGTCCGGCGTGAAACGACCCAGCAATATATCGACATCCTGCTCAGACTCTCCGTGATCGTACAACTTGGAGCATGGGCATCAGGGGAAGGACAGCGGGAGATCAGGAACCCGAAATACCATTTCGCTGACAGCGGCGTCCTGTGTGCGCTGCGCCGCTTTGGAGACCAGTCCTTCGATCTGGGGGCTGACCCGGTCGCCTTTGGCGCCGTGCTGGAAAGCTATGTCCTGAATGAACTCCTCCGGGCCGCCCCCCTCCAGGACGCTGATGCGCGCTTCTATCACTGGCGCAGTGCAGACCGCCGCGAGATCGATATTCTGATCGAGAGCGGACGCTCACTGGTCGGCATCGAGGTCAAGGCATCTGCAAGCGTCGATGCCGGCGACCTGCGCCACCTGCGCTGGTTCAGCCAGGACGGCCCCGGACAGACGCGGCAGTTCACAGGGATCGTCTTTTACCTGGGCTCGGAGAAACTGTCTTTCGGCAACAGGCTGTTTGCGCTCCCGGTCAGCAGCCTGTGGTCCGGGTCAGGATAAGCGAGCCTTCTGGACGCGGCGCGCGCCGGCTGAGGTGATGAGAGGCAGACCACACGGCCAAACGGGAAGGACGGGCTGGCGAACCCTCCCTGTATGATACTCCACAGCGCCGTCGGTCCGTCGTCAGCTATCCCCGCCAGAACGCTCGCGGGCCTGTATGCGGGAGCAGAACCTAAGGCGCTCGAGGGCAAGCAAAGTCCGGCCTGAGTGTCGAGAAAACAGGCGAGACTCAGGACTCGTTCGGAGGCGAGCTGGTCGAGCCGCGCCTTAAAGGCGACCGGCAAGCCGTTCGTCTGGCGCTCGGTCACGCGGAACCGGAATACGATTTCTGTCCCGTCGATCCGATGTGCCGCCCTGACCAAAGGGATCGGTGGCATCACCCCCGGCATGAAACTGAAACTTGCCGCGTGAAGATCGGAAATCCGGCCAATTAAAAATGGGATGGTTACCGCCCGCTCGAAAGCTGCTTCTGCAGCATCAGCGCAACGCGCCGCAACAACATCGATGGCCTCACCGCTCCGGATCACGGCGACCACCCCAACCCAGCCGGCCGTAATACGCAGGTTAGGTAATCGGATAGGCCCATCCATCCCTCCAGAAACCTAGGGACCACCCGAGCGAGACGATCGCAAGCGGAAACGCGAAATTCGCGCTTACCTTACGCTTACCCCTGTTCCGGGCTTTGACCGCAGAAGACCGCTACGTCTTTGAATGATTTGGTGTGCCCAACAGGGATCGAACCTGTGACCTACTGATTAAAAGTCAGTTGCTCTACCGGCTGAGCTATGGGCACGACCGAACGGTCGGAATCAACCGAAGCGGCCATTTAGGCTGCGCGAAGGGGGCGGTCAACCGCTACCTGCACGGCACACCTTGATGGCCCACGCTTTTTGTCGTTCCCTTTCGTCATGAAGGTTTTTTATACAGCCGTGATCCTGGCCGTTTGCCTTTCCGGGTGCGCCAGCCGCGACAAGCCTGCAGGGGACACGGACCTGGCGGCAAACATCGGCGAGGCGGCGGGCAGCACCGTTTCGCAGGCCCGGGAAGGATTTGCGGACGCGGCCCTTTCGCCGCTGGAGGACCTGAACCTGCGGCGTGACCAGATACCGCCCTTGCTGGCTGAGATGAAGAACCCCTATGAGCTGCCGGCCAACCTGAGCTGCGAGGAGATCGTCAGCATGCTTGTGCCCCTCAACAGCGTTCTCGGACCCGACTGGGATACGTCTGACCCCGACGAACGCCTGAATACCGAAAAGCTCGCCGACGAAGCCGCGGATGCAGCGCTTGGGGCGGTCGAGTCCGGGGTAACCGGCTGGATTCCCTACCGGGGCCTGCTGCGCGAGGCGACCGGCGCGGCGGCGCATCAGAGGAAATACAACCAGGCCTACAGGATCGGCGCGCAGAGGCGCACTTACCTCAAGGGCTATGGCCTGGCGATGAATTGCGACCTGCCAGCAAGGCCGGACTTCGAGGCGATGGCGAGCGACACAGACAGCAAGGTCATTTACAAGTAGACGCCTCGACCTAAGCTTCGCGCGCCTTCGACCGCGTGGAGGCCCAGGCGGCCGAAAGCTTGGCCCGCAAGGCTTCAAAACGCCCCGCGGCAATCGCCGCGCGCATCTCGGCCATCAGCGCCTGGAAGAAGGCCGTGTTGTGCCAGGAAAGCACCATCGGCCCCAGGTATTCACCGGCCTTGAAGAGGTGATGCAGGTAGGCGCGCGAGAAGTCCCGGCTGGCCGGGCAGTCAACCGCTTCATCCAGCGGCGAGAGGTCTTCGGCGAACCTGGCATTGGTGATGTTGACCGGTCCGTCCCAGGTCCAGGCCTGGCCATGGCGGCCGGAGCGCGTCGGCAGCACGCAGTCGAACATGTCGATGCCGCGCGCAACGCTCTCCACGAGATCGATCGGCTTGCCGACGCCCATGACGTAGCGGGGCAGATGGCCGGGAAGATGCGGCACGGTAAAATCGATCGTGTCGCACATCTGCTGGTGGCCCTCGCCAACCGCGAGGCCGCCGAGCGCGATGCCGCCAAAACCCTGCGCGACGACGCCCCTGGCGGAGCGCTCGCGCAGCGCCGGGAAGTTCGAGCCCTGCACGATGCCAAACAGGGTCTGGCCGCCGCGCTGGCCGAAGGCGTCAAGGCTGCGTTCACCCCAGCGCAGGGAAAGCTCGAGACTGCGTTCAGCCTCCTGCAGCGTGCAGGGAAAGTTTGTGCATTCGTCGAGCTGCATGGAAATGTCCGCGCCGAGAAGGTCAGCCTGGATTTCGATGGAGCGGGCGGGCGTAAGGCGATGCGCGGAGCCGTCAATATGGCTCTGGAAGGTCACGCCATCGGCGTCCATCCTGCGCAGCTGGGCGAGTGACCAGACCTGGAAGCCGCCGCTGTCGGTCAGCATCGGGCCGGACCATTTGGCGAAGGCGTGCAGGCCGCCGAGATTTTTCACGCGCTCGGCGCCAGGACGCAGCATCAGGTGGTAGGTATTGCCGAGGATGATGTCGGCGCCCGCAGACGCGACCTGGTCCATGTAGAGCGCCTTCACCGTGCCAGCGGTGCCGACCGGCATGAAGGCAGGCGTGCGGATATCGCCGCGCGGCGTGCGCAGGCGGCCGGTGCGGGCCGCGCCTTCGGTTGCGCTGATTTCAAACGGAAAGGTCGCCATACAGGCGGCCTATAGGCTGAGGGCCGGTGGAAGCCAAGCGCGCCGTTCAGGCCGCCATGGCGCCCCAGGCGGCCATCAGCATCGCGAAGGCGCGCATGTCCCCGGTGGTCGTGGGCGCCATCTTGTTCATGGCATAGGCATAGGTGGCGCGCGCATCCATGTCGCTGACGACAAGGGAGCCGCCATACCCGCCCCAGTAGACGCTGTTCGGGTTCGGGAACGGGACCATGCCGCCGGCGAGACCGAAGCCCATGCCGTAGCGGACAGGAATGCCGAGGATCTTGTCCGTCCCTTCGATCTGAAGTTCGAGCGCCCTGCGGACGCCGGCTTCCGACAGGATCTGCTTGCCATTGCCCCAACCGCCATTCGCCATCAACGACTGAACCATCGCAACCGAGCGCGCGTTGCCCGTGCCGCCCGCTGCGGGAATCTCGGCGCCGCGCCAGGCGCGGGTGCGCGTGTCAAGCGGGTTGATCGGCGGGTTGTTCGACATATTGGCGACGAGTTCGTCCGGCGTGCCCTGCCCGATCCCGCCACCCGGCGGCGGCGGCGTAAGGTCGGCCACGCGGTGATCCTCCGCGGCCGCAAGGCCGATATGGAAGTCCGCGCCCAGCGGCCCGGCAATCTCTTTGCGAAAGACAGTCCCCACGGTCTCGCCGGCCACGCGGCGGATGACCTCGCCGACGAGGTAGCCCTGCGTCAGGGCATGGTAGCCGGGCGCCGAGCCGGGCTTCCAGTAGGGCGCCTGCGCGGCAAGCAGGCTTGTGGCCTTGTCCCAGTCGTAAAGGTCTTCGCGCACAAGCGGCTCTTTCCAGCCGGAGAGGCCGGCTGAGTGGCTCATCAGGTGGGCGACGGTGACGTCGGCTTTGCCGTTGGCGGCAAACCCGGGCCAGTATTTTGCAACCGGCGCGGCAAAGTCGAGCGCGCCCTTGTCGGCAAGGTAGAGCGCGGTCAGCGCTGTCATCGTCTTGGTCGTCGAATAGACGTTGACGATCGTGTCTTTTTCCCACGGCTTTGTCTGCGCTTCGTCGGCGAAACCCGCCCAGATATCAACGACGGGCTTGCCCTCAAGCGTCATGCAGAAACTGGCGCCGTTTTCCTGCACGCCGTCGAAGTTCGCCTCAAACGCAGCCTTCACCGGCGCGAAACGATCCTCTGCGAATCCATGGGCTTTGACGCGGCTCATTATAGTCCTCCCGCCCCGCCAGCGTCCGGGTCTCCGGTCTCGTTCCGGCGGGATAGGCACGCGCTTACGCAGGGACGGCCCGTGTGACAAGACCTTCCGCAGGGGCGCAGGGCGGCCGCGCCTCACCATTCGGAGGGGATCAGAACGTGATTTCGACGCCGGCCAGTTCCGGCAGCTGCAGCACGATCAAGAGATCGCGCAATTCCTGCCGGGCCGCCTTGTGGCTCATCGTGAAGGCGACGTTCGACGAGCTCTCTGTCAGGTCCAGCAGGGTGAGGCCCGCCGGGAAGAGTTCCCGGTAAATCACCCGCTCCGAGAGACCGGGCGCGAGGCGGAACCCGATGCGCCTGGAGAGGTTTTCCAGCGCGCCGCCAACGCGTTCCTTGTTGCGGGCCGCCAGCGGCGACATGCGGTTGCGCATCACCACCCAGTCGATCGGGCGCCGGGACGTCTGGGCTTTCTTCTTGCGGCAGGTCCAAACCATTTCGGAGTAGAAGCTGGGTCGGAGCACGTCCAGCGTCTGCGGGTTCACGTCGCCGAGGAGGTCAAAGTCAACAAAGCTGTCATTCAGCGGCGTGATCAGCGTGTCTGCCTGCATGTGCGCGAGGCGCGACAGGAAGGTGTCGCCGCCGGGTGCATCGATGATGATGAAGTCGCATTCGCGCTTCAGGCGCGCGAGCGAGGTGAGGAAGCGCTGGCTTTCCTCGGCCTCTGCCTTGTCGAGATCGCGATCCTGGCTGGCTTCAACGCGGACGATCTCCGGCATCGGGAGCTTCGCGCCGGTATTCTGCATCCAGCGCGTCCGGTTCTCGAGATAGCGCGTCAGCGAGCGCTGGCGAACGTCGAGATCGATGACGCCGACTTTCCTGCCGATGCAGAGAAGCGCCACGCTGAGGTGGATCGAGACAGTGGACTTGCCTGCACCCCCCTTCTCATTTCCGATAACGATCACACGGGCGTCACGGGCCTGCTGCTGGATGTCGGTCAAGCCACCGCGGCTCAGAGAAGACATCCCATCGGCGGGCATAACACCTACTCCAAAACCAGCATGGCCTGCGACCAGCTAAACCAACATATCACGCGACGCGTGAGAGTGATTCAATAAACATGGAGGGTTTCTGAAGTGTTGGGGAGCTTTCGATGAACAGGTCATCTTCATCGAATGCAACAACATTCGTGAGCAGCGCAGCCGCCGGGGCAATGTCGTCGAACAGCGCAGGATCAAAGGCAGCCGGGGAGGCCGCGACAGGCGTACAGGCCTCCTCGGCGTACAGCGGCATCTTCGCAAGGTTCGACAGGACCGCCCGCAGGCTCGCCAGCGCGCCCGACACCCTGGCGTATTCCTGATCCAGCATGCAGGCTTCGGCAGAAATCGCCGCCGGCCGACGATCGAACATCCAGTCGTCGCCGGGATCTTCCGGTTCAGCGCCGCTTCGCAAGGCATCCGGCTCGCGGATATCGATGCGGGCCCTGCGCAGGCCCAGCGAAACGGCCCCGTACATGGCGAGCGAACGGACGATGTTAACGATGCGGTGTGTCATGACTTGGAAATTCCGGCCTATGAGTTAACAACCCGTTTACAACAGCCTGATGCGGGACAGGATAAAAGTGAATTCCAGGACAGAAAAGCCCCTGGCCGTCGTGCGCACGCGTGCGGCCCTGCAGCAGCACGTGCGTACCTGGAAAGCCGAAGGCGAAACGGTCGGCTTTGTGCCCACCATGGGGGCCCTGCATGCAGGCCATCTCTCGCTCGTTGAAAAAGCTAAGGAAAACGCGGACCGCACCCTAACCAGCATATTCGTCAACCCGGCGCAGTTTGCGCCCGGTGAGGATTTTGAGACCTACCCAAGGCGAGAGGACGACGACCTTGCATTGCTGAAGGCGGCCGGATGCGACCTGGTTTACCTGCCGGCTGTTGCAGAAATGTATCCCGATGGCTCGGTTACGGACGTTCGGGTGAACGGGATGTCGGACCTTCTGGACGGAATCTACCGGCCGCACTTTTTCTATGGTGTCGCCACCGTGGTCGCGCGCCTGTTCCTGCACGCCCAGCCGGACGTCGCGGTCTTCGGCGAAAAGGATTACCAGCAGCTGCAGGTGATCCGCCGGATGGTCCGCGATCTCGGGTTTCCGGTTCGCATCATCGGCGGCGAGACCAGGCGCGACGCCGACGGGCTCGCGCAGTCATCGCGCAACCTTTATCTCTCGGCAGATGAGCGGCGCGCGGCCGGCGCGATGTTTGCCGCATTGCACCGTGCCTCGGTGCGCCTGTCGCAAGGCGCCCTGCCCTCGGACGTGCGCTCAGAGGCGCAGGCACATCTTCTGCGGTCGGGTTTCGCCAGCGTGGATTATGTCGCGCTGGTCGACCAGGACACGCTCGCGGCCCTTCCGGATGATGCGCCGGTCCCGCCGGGCACGGCGCGCCTGCTCGGCGCTGCCTGGCTTGGGCGCACGCGGCTTATCGATAATCTCAGCGTGACGCGGTGAAGGCTTTAAGAGCCTCGAGGCAACGCGTGTTGTCCCCGGCGCTGCCGACCGTGATGCGCAGCTTCGTGGGCAGGCCGTAACCGGCGACGGCGCGCACGAGGATCGACTGATCCTTCAGGTATTTTTGCGCGGCGGCGGCTCGCTCAGGAGCGCCGAAATCGCACACGACGAAATTCGCATGCGAGGGCGGTGCCGGCAGACCCATCGCATTCAGGGCGTCCGTCATCGTGCCGCGCCAGGCGGTATTGTGATCGCGTGAAAGTTTCAGGAAAGCGTCATCACCGACGCTGGCGATGCCTGCCTCTGCGGCAAGTGTATTGACGTTAAACGGACCGCGGATGCGCTGGAAGGTGTCCGCAACCGGTTTCGGCATGTAGGCCCAGCCGAGACGGAGTGCGGCGAGGCCGTAGATCTTCGAGAAGGTCCGCATCATCACGGTGGTATCGCGGCGATCGACCAGGTCTCGCAAGGCCGCTTCATAGTCCGGGCCGAGATACTCCGAATACGCACCGTCCACCACGAACAGGACGTGCGGCGGCAAGGCGTCCTGCAGGGTTTTCAACGCGTCGAGGGAAAGCATCGTGCCGGTGGGATTGTTCGGGTTGGCGAGAAACAGGATTTTCGTTCCCGGCGACACGGCGCCGAGGATCGAATTGACGCCCGCGGTCATGTCCGTCTCTGGCGCCCTGATCGCGGCGGCGCCGTGGGCGCGGGCGGAGACCTCGTACATCGAGAAAGCATGCTCGGTGAACAGCACTTCGTCGCCGGGGCCCGCATAGCACTGGGTCAGCAGGTGGATGATTTCGTCAGAGCCTGCAGAGGTGACGACGCGGGAAGCATCCGCAATGCCCTTGGCCCCGGCGATCGCTTCGCGCAGCGCGGTGTAGTCGGGGTCGGGATAGACTTGCAGCCCCTCACCTGCCGCCTTTCGGATCGCTTCGACGGCCAGCGGGCTCGGCCCGAACGGGTTCTCATTCGAGGCGAGCATGGCGACAGGCCCTGTCGCCCCATGCAGCTTGCCGCCGGGGATATAAGACCCGGCGCTGGCGATATGGTCGAGGGGCTTGATCGTGTTCATCGAAGGGGCGCTTACACCAAAGGCACGGCGGCGGGAATGGCGCGGCTTGCCGCGATCAGCGTTTCGGCGCGGCCGTGGATTCGCGCACGACAAGGCGATGCGGCAGCACGCTGGAAGCCGGCGCGTCCGGGTCAGCCTTGCCAAACAGCATGCCGGCCGCCTGCGCCGCCATTTCGCGGATGGGCTGATAGATCGTGGTCAACGACGGCACCACGACCGACGCCAGCGGCGTGTCGTCGAAACCGGCCACAGAGAGATCCTGGGGGATGCGCAGGCCCTTGCGGTAAGCCACCGCCAGCACAGCGGCGGCCATGTCATCATTGCTGGCGAAGATGGCGGTGGGGGGGCTGTCCTGCGCAAGCAGGGTTTCCGCCGCCCGCAGGCCGGAATCGAAGTGGAAACTGCCCTGGGCCATCAGGGCTGCTTTCGGCCCGAGTCCGGTGCGCGCGAGGGCCGCCCGGTAGCCTGCCTCGCGCAGACGCGCCTGCGGATGATCATCCGGCCCTGCAATGAAGCCGATGCGGCTGTGGCCGAGCGAGATCAGATAGTCCGTCATTTCGGCGGCGGCAGCTTCATCGTCCATGCTGACGTGGCCTGTCTCCCCGGCCGCATCGACCGGCGCGAGGCGCACAAACGGGATGCCCGCATCGGAAAGGCGCCGGAGCAAGGCAGGGTCCTCGGTCAGCGGCGCCACAAGAATAACGCCGGCGAGGTCAGGCTCGCCGCGCAGCGAGACCAGCCCCTCCGGTCCGGCGCCCGCCTGCTCGAAAATGGCATTGAACCCTTCAGCATTGCAGCGCTGCAGCACGCCAATCTGGATTTCGCTCGTATAGTTTCGCGAGGGATTGGAGAAATAGACAGCGATGATGCGGCTCTGGGCCGCCCTCAGGTTGCGGGCATAGGGATTCGCCCTGTAGCCGAGCGTCCTGACCGCCTGCAGCACGAGCTGACGCGTCGGCTCACGTACGTTCGGCTCGCCGTTCAGGACGCGGCTGACGGTCTTGAACGAGACGCCCGCCGCACGCGCTACATCGACGATCGTTGCGGGACGGCGGGCATGCGTGTCGATGGTCGTTCCCCGGGATAAGCGTTTGCCAAGGCCTGAGCGATGACACTTGTGTGACTTACCTTATGGTGCCGCCTGCCCGGGGCAAGCCTCCGGCGCGCGGCAGGATCAGATATCGCGGCGTTTGCCGGGGTGCAGCTCCTGTACTTTTTGCTCATAGCCGCGGGGATGGATGAAATCATCCGCGAACCAGGTGGCCTCCGGCAATTCGAACAGCAGCCGGATCCAGTCGATCAGCGCTGCGCCCTGCGGCAGGCGGCGGACGCGTTCCGTGTAGTTGATCCAGAAGCGGACCGGCGCAAGTTCGGGCAGCTCAAGCGTTACAAGGCGCGGGTCCAGCACCGACATGAACGAGGGCAGGATGGCGATGCCGCCGCCCTGGGCACAGGTTTCGGCAATCGCCGTGGCGGAGTTCGTGATGAAGGCGAAATCCGCCATCCTGCGCAGTTCCGACATGCGCGGCGCCAAGCGCTCGACCTGGTGAACGTAGGACGTGTGCAGGATGCAGCGGTGTTTATGGTAGTCGTGGATATTCTCGGGCTTGCCGAATTCGGCCAGATAGCTGGCGGAGGCGAAGCCGACATAGTGCTGAACACCCAGCTTGTGCGCGATGACACCCTGCGGGCGCGTTTCTGAACAACTGATGGCGATCTCGGCGCCTTCATCCTGCAGATCGGGCTCCGTGTCACCAACGATCATCCGGACCTGTACCTTGGGATTGGCCTTGTGGAACTGCGACAGGCGCGCGGCGATCCAATAGGGTCCGAGGCCATCTGCCGTCCTCAGGGTTATCGAACCGGTGACGACTGCGCCTGCCTGGGCCGTTTCGCGGCGCAATGTTTCTGCAGCGTCGGCCATGCTGTGCACATGCCGGAGAACCTGCTTGCCCAGGTGCGTGAGTTCAACACCTCGTGTGGAACGCAGGAACACATGCGTGCCGAGGCTTTTCTCCAGATCGTCGATTTTCCGGCTGATTGTCGGTGGCGACTCGCCGAGGCGTGCGGCTGCCGCGCTCATGCTCGACAACTCGGCAACCACGCGAAAGACGCGCAGGGTATCCCAATCCAGCCGATCAATTGACATGCGGATTCACTCGGTTGCAGGCCCGCTCGCCGCGTTCTCGAATTACGTCCGGTGTGATCCCGAGCGCGGTTGCCGTCAAACCAAAAAACGCAGGTTACGCGGTGTCAACCACAGATGACGTCGCGCCACCCAGACACGGTTAATGCTTTTAGACCTTCCTGCCTTACCTTCCGGCAGGCTTGTGAGACAGCATGCCGTCAAAGTACGCGATCGTCCTGGTCAGGCCGTCCCGCAACCGGACTTCCGGCTCCCAGCCGAGGATCTCCCGCGCCTTCCCGATGTTGGGCTGGCGCTGCTTCGGGTCATCCTGCGGCAACGGCATGAACACGAGCTTTGACTTCGAACCCGTCAGATCAATGACCTGCTCGGCCAGCTGGCGGATCGTGAACTCCCCGGGATTGCCGATATTGACCGGGCCGGTGATATCGTCCCCGGTATCCATGAGGCTGATGAGGCCGCGCACAAGATCGTCGACATAGCAGAAGCTGCGGGTCTGCTGGCCGTCGCCGTAAAGGGTGATGTCTTCGCCCTTGAGCGCCTGGACGATGAAGTTGGACACCACACGGCCGTCATTCGGGTGCATGCGCGGCCCGTAGGTATTGAAGATCCGGGCGACCTTGATGCGCAGCTGGTGCTGGCGGTGATAGTCGAAGAACAGCGTCTCGGCGCAGCGTTTGCCCTCATCATAGCAGGAGCGCGGGCCGATCGGGTTGACGTTGCCCCAGTATTCTTCCGGCTGCGGGTGGACGGCCGGGTCGCCGTAGACTTCCGAGGTCGAGGCCTGGAGGATTTTCGCCTTCACGCGCTTGGCGAGGCCGAGCATGTTGATGGCGCCGTGGACGCTGGTCTTGGTCGTCTGGACGGGGTCGAACTGATAGTGAATGGGACTGGCCGGGCACGCCATGTTGTAGATCTCGTCAACCTCGACATAGAGCGGGAAGCAGACATCATGGCGCATCAGCTCGAAGCGCGGGTGGCTCAGCAGGTGCGCGACATTGGCGCGGGTTCCGGTGAAGAAGTTGTCCGCGCAGAGCACATTGGCGCCTGCGTCCAGCAGGCGCTCGCAGAGGAATGAACCGATGAAGCCGGCCCCGCCGGTGATCAGGATACGGCGCTCGAGATGCATGGGTAATGTCCTTTAACTGTAAGGGCGGCCATAGGCAGACCTGCCGCGCGGATTTCTGCAAGGTCCGCGCAAGTGTGCGCCGGACTTCGCCTGACAGCCTGTGAACCACAACTTCACGGGGAGTAAAACAGGCGCTGCTGCAGGCAACGCACCCTACAAAGCCTCAAGCTGGCCGGGAAGTTCCATCCGCAATAGCTTTGACTGAGCTGATCCGGCACGGCTCGTCACCTTGAATCTGACTACGGGCTAACCCGTGCGCCCCGGCACGAAATCGCGCTCCAGCCCCCTTTGCTCTGCCCCAGGCTGACACGAGGCCCGGCCAGGCTTCGAGCGGCGTGCACACGATGCCCCGGAGCCCGCGCCCTTG
>CALGEF010000102.1 GCA_937881755.1 uncultured Acidobacteriota bacterium | reverse complement strand
GGTCGTGCCGCGCACCGAACTGGTCGAGCATATCTATGATCAGGATTTCGACCGCGACTCGAACACGATCGAGGTCTTCATCGGCCGCCTGCGCCGCAAGATCGGCCAGGACCGGATCCAGACCGAGCGGGGCCTTGGCTACCGCCTGATCGTCCCGGACGAAGAGGCCCGCGTTGCGGGCTGACGCAAATAAGGGCTAAACCGCCTGCATGACCGAGGCCGGTGTGACCCCCCAGAAAAGCCTGATCGACCGCTGGTCGAATGTGTCACTGGCGCGCCGCATCACCATTGCGGCGGCCCTCTGGGGCCTGCTCGTCCTGATCGGCGGCGCCGTGGCGCTCTCGGCGGTCTACCGGGCCCAGACACTCGCGCTGCTCGAGCGCGACCTGCAGGAGACGCTGGTGACGCTGTCGCGGGAGCTGATCCGCGAGGATGCATTTCTGGTGGACGGGCGGATCACCAGCACCGACCGGGACTTCTTCCCCAGGGATGCGCGCTTCCAGACGCAGTACTCCGGTCAGTACTGGGCCGTCGTCGGGATCCACCCGGATGGCACAATTGCCGGCGATTTCCGCTCGAAAAGCCTGTGGGATGAAGACGTGCCGATCACGCCGGAACTCGTTACGCGGGCTGTTGCTGCGCCCGGCATCACCCAGTTTGGCAACTATGCCGGCCCCGCGGACCAGCGCTCGCGCGTGGCAGCGCAGGCGATCGTGATCGAGAACCGCCCGACGCCGCTGATCCTGCTGGCGGCCGCCGACCGCTCGCCCAACGATGCCTCGGCAACCGCGTTCCGGAACCTGCTGCTCGGCACGATGATCGCGCTGTTCGGCGGCGTGTTTGCGGCCATGTTGCTGGGCATCCGATATTCGCTCAACCCACTTGCAAAGCTGCAGGCAGATATCGCCCGGGTGCGCGAGGGTGATACGCAGAAGCTGGGCGGCGATTACCCGGCCGAGGTTCGTCCGCTGACGGAAGAGTTGAACAAGCTGATCGAACACAACCGCGAGGTCGTCGAGCGTGCGCGGACACATGTCGGCAATCTCGCTCATGCGCTGAAAACACCGCTCGCCGTGCTCAGGAACGAAGCGTCCGGCCAGTCGCAGCTCGATGATGTCGTGCGCCGGCAGGCAGATGCGATGCAGACGAACGTCGAGCATTACCTCAAGCGGGCCCGCGTGGCGGCGCGCGCCGAGACCATTGGTGTGCGGACGGATATCCGTCCGGTGATCGACGGGCTCGCGCGGCTGCTCAACCGCCTGTTCGATGCCAGGGGGATCGAAGTGACGGTCGAAGGCAGCGCCTCCGCCGTCTTGCGCGGCGAGCAGCAGGATTTCGAGGAAATGATCGGAAACCTCATGGAGAACGCCTGCAAATGGGCGTCAACCGAGGTTAAGGTGGTGATCGCCGACACCCCGCAGGGGCTGATGATTGAAGTCCAGGATGACGGCAAAGGGCTCAGCATGGAGGAACGCCAGGCAGCGATGAAGCGCGGCGTGCGCCTTGACGAGACCACTCCCGGCACGGGTCTGGGCCTGTCGATTGTCAAGGAACTCGCCGAACTGCATAAGGGGCAGCTTGAACTGGGCGTGGCTGCATTGGGCGGCCTCAGCGCCGTTCTCAGGTTCCCGCGCCCATGACCTCCTTGCCATTGTCCCGCACCAGCCTCGCCGTCCTCGGCGCCTGCCTCGCCGTGGGCGTGGCCGGGTATGTGCTGGTGGGCAAGCCCGGCGCGGGCGATCAGCCGATGAGCCTGCGCCAGGCCGCGCTGGCGCAGAAGGTCGCGACCGATCCCCAGTCCCTTTCGCCGGCCGAGCTGCTGTCACGCCTCGAGCAGGCGGTGAAGGATCAGCCGGACGCGCCCGAGCCGCATTTCTTCATCGGAGAGATGCTGCGCGCGCAAGGCAGGCCCCAGGATGCACTGCGGGCTTACCAGTCGGCGCTGCGGCGCAGTTCCGATCATGTCCCTGCGCTGGTGGCGCTGTCGGATGTGCTGGTGGAACTCAGCGGCGGCGCGGTCGGTCCGGATGCAACGCGCCTCTATGCGCGCGCCTATGAGCTGGACGACACCCAGGTGCGCGCGGGCATGTTTGCGGCCATGGGCGCGGCGCAGGCCGGCGATCAGGAGAAGGCTGAGCAGGCCATGCGGTATATCTACGCGCGGCTGCCCGAGGATGACCCGCGCCGCGAGCGTTTCCGGGCCATGATCGAGGCGATTGGCGAGGAAGGGGCAACCGCGCCCCCTCAGTAACCCGTCTCATTGCCGCACTCCCCAAACCGGGCGGTGCGCCTTATAGCTTCCTGTATGCGAGCCCGTACCCGACGCCTGTACACCTTCTCAATTGCCGCCCTCCTCGTGCTGGGCGCAGCCGTTCTGGCCTTCTTCGCGCTGCGTGAGAATGCGAACCTGTTCTACACGCCGGAAGTCCTGGCCGAAAATGGCCTGCCCCAGCCGGGGCGGGAAGTGAAGGTTGGCGGCTGGGTCGAGCCTGGCACCCTGACCTATGCCGACGGCGGAGCAACGATGCAGTTCACCGTGATCGACAACAGCCCCGGCACGATCACTGTGCGCTTCACGGGCGTCGCACCAGATCTTTTCCGCGAAGGGCAGGGCGTCGTCGCGACGGGGTCGTTTGACCAGGCCGGCACATTCACGGCCAGGCAACTGCTCGCCAAGCATGACGAAAACTACCAGCCGCGCGAGCTGAAACCGCTCGAGGCGGGCGGATGATCGAAGCCGGCCACTTCGCGGCCTTTCTCGCGCTCGCACTGTCACTCGCGCAGGGTGTGCTCGGGCTGAGGGGAGAGCGCCGGACGGCGGGCCTGCTCGCCGTGACGGCCTTCGGGCTGATGGCGCTGTCTTTCCTGACCATCGTCAACGCCTTCGTGACCTCGGATTTCTCGGTCGCGCTGGTCGCCAACAACTCGCACACGCTGAAACCGATGGTCTACAAGATCGCCGGCGCCTGGGGAAACCATGAGGGCTCCATGGCGATGTGGTGCCTGGTGACGGTCGGCTTCGGCGCCGCAGCGGCGGCCATGATGCGCACGGGGCGCGAGCTGTTCGAGGCGCGCGCGCTCGGCGTGCAGGGACTTCTGGCCACCGGCTCGCTCGCCTACCTGCTGCTGGCCTCGTCGCCGTATCTCCGGCTGGACCCTGCGCCGTTCCAGGGCGCAGGCCTCAACCCGCTGCTCCAGGACCCGGCGCTCGCGATCCATCCGCCGATGCTCTATCTCGGCTATGTCGGTTATTCCTTCGTGTTCGCGCTTGCCGCAGCCGGCCTGATGGAAGGGCGCATAGACTGCGCGTGGGCGAGGGAGGCCCGCGGCTGGTCGCTCGCGGCGTTTGCGCCTTTGACATTCGGGATCGCGCTCGGGTCCTACTGGGCCTATTACGAACTCGGCTGGGGCGGCTGGTGGTTCTGGGACCCGGTTGAGAATGCCTCGCTGATGCCGTGGCTGATCGGCGCGGCCTTGCTGCACTCGGTTGTTGTCACCGAGAAGCGCGAAGGCTTTGCCGCCTGGACGGCGCTGCTTGCGGTGCTGGCCTTCCTTTTCTCGATCCTCGGCGCCTTCCTCGTGCGGTCGGGCGTGCTGACCTCCGTGCATGCCTTCGCGGTGGATCCCGAACGCGGCACGCTGCTGCTGGCAGGCCTGCTCGTTTATGGCGGCTTTGCGCTGGGTCTGTTTGCCCTGCGGGCGCCTAAGCTGGAGGGCGGGAAAGCCTGGACACTGCTTAGCCGGGAAGGCGCGCTGATGGCGAATAATGTCGTCCTCATTGTCGCGGCACTGACCGTGCTCCTCGGCACCTTGTTCCCGCTGATCGCGGAAGCGTTCGGCCGGACGATTTCTGTCGGCGAGCCGTATTTCAACCTGACCTTCGTGCCGATCCTGGCCTTGATCCTGATCCTGTTACCGGTCGTGCAGGCCTGGGCCTGGGGCAAGGCGGACCTGAAGGGATGGCTGCGGTGGGCAGTCGGCGGGGCAGCGCTGGTCCTGTTGTTCATTCTGCTGGGCGTTGGCCCGCTCGACATTCCGGCCGGCGCCGCGTTCGGGCTTGCTGTCGGCGTATGGCTCGTCGGCGGGGCGCTGTGGGAACTGAAGCGCCGGGCGATCACGCCGGGCCGGGTGTTCAAACTGCCGCTACGGGTCTGGTCGATGACGCTGGCGCATATCGGCCTCGGATTGTTCGTGATCGGAGCAGTGGTCGAGACGACCGGCCGCTACGAAGCTACTCTGGCGCTGCCGGAAGGGGGCTCGGGAGAAGTGGCCGGCTGGACCATCACGCTGGATGAGGTTCGCTCCATCGAAGGGCCGAACTGGTACGCCGACCGCGCCGTGCTGACAGCGCGAAATGCCGGCCAGACCGCCACGCTGACACCGATGA
>CALGEF010000101.1 GCA_937881755.1 uncultured Acidobacteriota bacterium | reverse complement strand
GGCGTTCGCTTCAAATCTCCATAGAGTGCCAGCCACCCGCGCGTCAGGCCTTGAGCTTTCCAGGACGCCCGCCACCGGGCCCGGGGCTGCCGGCTGCGCAGGGCGGGCGTCCTGGAAACCTTAACAACGACAGTCGTAGACGGTCACCAGAGTCGTGCCATTCGCGGTCTCAACAACGGCCGTTCGGGGGGCGGGCGGGGATGCACATTGGTTGGCACCAGAGTTTGACGGCGGCGCCGGAGGAGGGACCGCTGTGGCCGCCTTCAAATACTGGGGCAGATCCGCCTCAGGTGTCGTTAATTGACCGGCCATTATTGGATGGCGGCTTTACCCCGTCTGCCCGGAAATCTTGCAGCAAAGAGGGGTGGCGCTTCAAACTGACGAACTTTTAGGGGCCTGAATTGCGCGTGCAACGGCTCAGAACTTGCACACCGCCCGACATGGATACTGGCCCTGTTCCGTCGTGCCATTTGACGCGCGTTCGCCTCCGAGAAGCAAAGCTCAAGGCGCGTGACCGGCTGGTGTTTGGCGTGCCAGTCAAACGGTTTCCGTTTGCGCCGGGCTGTGAGCTTGTCTGCTTCGTTCCGGGTCAGATTTTCGGCTTTGTACGCTGGCGCGGAGATGGATATGGCACGCAGACCTGGCGGCTTGTGGTCTGCCAAGCGGCCGACACGGGCACTGAATTGACGAAGATTCCGGGCGTCGAACCGGCGGCGGCTTTGCTCCTCCACGCCTTCGGAAAGACCCGGGTGGTGCGCGCGCTGACTATGATCGACGCCCTCAAGAAGCAGCATGAATTGCCAGATATCGCCTCCGACTACTGGCGGCATTTGCACCTGTGCATTGAGCAGAATATCGAGCCGGATGCTTATGATGCGGCCGGCTTCAAAGCGTTGCGCATCGTACAGGAACTGCGCTCTGGACTCTAAGGCGTCAAAGATGGTGTCAGGAGGTGCGGAAAGAGAAGCGGCGTAATGCAAGATAAAAGAAGGTGTGCCCTGTGGGCCCCTCTTCTGGTGACGCCGCTTCAGGACCGTGCGAGTCGTTGACGACTTCGGCGCGAGTCGCCGAAAAAATTCTTTGCACGGCAGATACTGCAGAACACGCGCGAGTCGTTTGGCTTGGCGCATTGGCGCCCTGTTGCATGCCTGCAAGCGGCCCCGCAGTGTGCGCACAACAGGGGAGGCAGGCGCCCTTTGAACGAGACGAGCGATGACTTTCGGCCGAGGCTTGGCCGCGTCGGCCAGGACCGCGCGAAGCTCCCGCGCAGTCTTGCGTCCTCGCTGCGCAAGGGACGCAGATCCGGCAGCACAGCGCGAAGGCGATCGGCACCGAGGGTTCAAGGTTGGCAGGGCACGCGCCGCGCCATCGTCAAGGCGCGTGTGGTGCGGCTCGGCGGCAAAGGAATCGCCCTGCAGCGCGCGCACCTGGCTTATCTCCAGCGCGAAGGCGCTGGCCGCGGCGGCGAGCGCGCCGCGTTCTACGATGGGACAAGTGATGGCGTGGATGGCAAGGACTGGCTCAAGGCCGGCGCTGAAGACCGCCACCATTTCCGGTTCATCGTCTCAGCAGAAGATGTCGAGCAGCTGTCAGACCTCAAGCCCTTCATCCGTTCGCTGGTCAGGGAGATGGAAGCCGACCTTGGCACACAGCTCGACTGGATCGCGGTCGATCATCACAACACCGATCATCCGCATAGCCACATCCTCGTGCGAAGCGTACGGGACGATGGCCGCGACCTGGTCATGGACCGGGACTACATTTCGTCCGGTATCCGCGCCCGCGCGGGCCTGATCCTGACCCGCGAACTCGGTCTCGAAACCGAGGCGGAGATTGAGCTCAAGATCAACCGCGCGATCCCGTCCCGGCGTGTGACAAATCTCGACCGGCAAATGTTGAGGCAGGCCGGTACGGGCGGGATCATCAAACTCGACGATGTTCAGCGCCGCCGGATGCACTATCGCGCCAGGCTGCAAGTCCTGGAACGACTTGGCCTCGCCGAGCGCGCAGGCGCCGGGCGCTGGCAGCTCAAACCGGGCCTGATCGATTCCCTCTCGAGACTGGAGCAGCAGGACGTCGCGCAGGCGCGCATCCGGGGGGCATCTGCGCGAAGCAGGACCGAACCGCGCCGAAGGTTTCACTTTTGATCCGCAGGCGAAGCGCCGGGATGTCGTGGGCCGGGTGTTTGCGATGGGCCTCGCCAATGAGCACACCGGCACCGTCTACGCGATGGTTGATGGCCTCGATGGCCGCGTGCATCATCTCCAGCTCGCTGGCGATAAGGATCTGAAGTCCGGGGAATGGGTGAGGATCAAACCCGACTCGATCGGACGGCTGGGTGCGGTCCCGCCGCTGGGCGAGCAGGTCAAAGCAGCCGGGCGAACGATGCTCGATGAGTGGCTGGCCGGGAAGCAAACGTTCGACGCCTCACGCGCAGGCCTCGGCGCGGAGTTCTTGTCAGCCGCCCGCGACCGCCACGCCGACCTTGTCCGGCGCGGGCTCGTTCAGCCTCGCGAGCTTCCGGACGCGCAATTGCTCGCGAAGCTCGATTGGGAAGTTATGCACACCGAAGGCGCGCGCATCGCGGCAGAGAAGGGCATGGCCTATCGGCCCGCGAAGCCGGGAGAGGAGCTTGAGGGTTACTTCGAACGCGAGTTCACGAGCCAGGCCGGGCGCTTCGCCGTCGTGGAGCGAGACCGGGAGTTTTCGCTTGTGCCCTGGAAGCCGGAGTTCGAACACCGGCGCTGCACTCGAATCGCGATGACTATCGAGCGTGACTTGTCGATCAGCCGCCTGAGTCAGCGCAGCCTCGGTCTTGGCCGCTGAGAGCGGCGCCTGTCAGGCGAAAATGCTCGCGGGTTTTCGCGTGCGTTCCCGAAAGTGAAGCCTTTTTGCGATGCGCCGCGCGCTGCAAACCCGCGCGCTCAAAAAAATTCTTCAGCGAGAACGAAACGCCGGATTTCGCTGCGAAATGCACGGCCTTGCTGGCAATGGCCTGTACACATACTTGACGGTCATGACGCACGAAAACGGGCGAAGCCACTCGCGCGGCGCTGATTTGACAAGCCGTGAAGACGCGCATTTCCTGATGGCGTCCATCGCCAGAAAGGCGCCTCATGAAGTCCCGCGCGATCTGCTATCTCGATGCCACGCTTGACGCCAAGGTCTCTGCAGCCGGGGCCAAGAAAGGCTGGTCAAAATCTTCCGTCATCGAAGCGGCGCTCAAATACTTCTTCTCCTCTGCCATCGAGCATGAGCGCGACGCGCTGCTCATCAAGCGCCTCGATGACATGAACCGGCGCCTCGCGCGCATGGAGCGCGACCAGCAGTCGCTGATGGAACTCTGCGATCTCGCGATGCGCTATCAGATCGCCTACGGGCCACGGCTCTCGCCAGCCGCGATGAACCAGGCCGTCGCCGAGACCGCGCCTGCCTTCGAGTTCTATCGAAGCCAGCTCGAACGCCGTCTTGCGCCGGGACGCAAGCTTCTCGGCGAGGCGCTCGCCGATGCGATCTTCAGCGAAGATGATTTTGCCAAGCCGAAAGCGGCGCAGGCTGAAACCCTTCCGGGCACTGCACGATGAAGCGTGCTCCGCTCACCGGGAAACGCGTTTCCGGCGCCGCCTCCTTACGCGCCCCTGATCCTGGACGGCGGGTCTGGCAAGGGCAGAAGCCGGGGCGTCCCTTGCCAGACCCGCCGTCCAGGATCACTTTCGGGCGCGAGGCGGCTCCGGGATACGCGGGGAAGGGCGCTTGAAGATCAGATGAGCGAGCCGCCGGTCTTTTCGGAGTTCCACAAAGCGATTGCTGAGGCGCACGGCATTTCGCTTTTTGGTCGTTATTCCGAAGCCGATGCGGCCGCCACCTTGAACACGTCGCTTGTGTCTTTGCGGCGTTTGCGTGCAGATAGGCGCATCGCCTTTGTCCGTATCTCGCCGCGCAAGATCGGATTTTTCGGCTATCAGCTTATCGATTTCCTGCTGCAGGCCGTGGAGGAAAAATCATGCCCCGATACTCAAATGACCGGGAATTCCAGCTCGGAGACTTCTGGCTTTCCAAACGGCGCGGCTCCCAAGCTTGGTGCCGCACCTGGTTTGATCTCGGGGATCGACAGACAAAGCGCGTTAGCCTCGGCACAACGGATCATAACGAAGCCCGTCAGGCGCTGACCGACTGGTTCGTGCTTAACCACGCCAAGAAGGATGAAAAGCCCGCCGACGCGACGCTGGCAGAAGTCTTCGCGCGATACTTCGAACACTATGGTTCAACAATCCGGAGCAGCGGAAACATCCAACGCGCTTTGAGTTTCTGGCTCGACTTTCACGGCGCTGCGACGGTCGAAGAGGCCTGCCAGATGCCTCGCCAGCAAGCCTTTCAGAAGTATCTGCGCAGCGAGCGCCGTCTTGGGCCCAGCACAACGCGGCAGGTACTCACGATCGGCAAGGCGGCGCTGAACTGGACGTGGAAACGCGGAGAGATTGCGTCCGTGCCCTATATCGAACTGGTCAAGGTGCCGAAGCCGCCGCCAAAGGGGCGCCCCCTCGATGTTCCGGAAGTCGCGCGGCTGATCGAGGCGTCGGAGTATCACCTTCAGGCTTTCATCATCCTGATGATCGCAACGACGGGAAGGAACGAGGCGGTCCTCAGCCTGACCTTCGATCAGGTCGATTTTGCCAACGACCTGATCCACCTTAATCCGGACAAGCGGGAACAGACCCTGAAGTTCCGTCCGACGATCAAGCTGCCGCCGAGTCTGAAGCCGTGGCTCCAAGCACAGTCGAGGCGGTCGCGGTCCGGCCGCGTCATCGAGTTTCGGGGTGCGCCCGTGGCGAGCATTCGCACGGCCTGGCGCACGGTTCGGGCGAAG
>CALGEF010000100.1 GCA_937881755.1 uncultured Acidobacteriota bacterium | reverse complement strand
CTGCCGGGTATGGCGTTCCCTACTATCCCTCCTTGCTCGGACAGATCGAAGGCGATCCCTCGCTCCTGCAGCCTGACGGACTTCATCCGACCAGGGAGGGAGTTGTCGTGATCTCAGCGCCGCTGGCGGCGTTCCTGGAGCCGGTCATCCTGTCGATCGAGGCCTGGTAAACGCCGTTGGATCAACATTTGGTCTGAAACCATCCTGCCTCAGCGCCCGCCGGCGACAGAGGGGGTATACTGACCTCAGCTTGGCGATCCCTTGCAAAATGCTCGTGCTGCCGGCGGGAGCCGGGACGGGCGAAGGTAACCAGTCCGGCATCACGAGCAGGATGCAGTCCGTGAAGTCCGCCCGGGACAAGGCGCCTCAAGGCCGTAACAGGGCCAGCGCGCTGAAGCATTATCAGTGGGCGGAGAAAGCGCAGAAGGCGGGCAGCGATTCCGAAGCCAGCCGCAAACCGCAAGAAGGAACGCGCGCGCCGCGCCCGTCCCGCGCAGACAGGCGCTGCTGAATGCGGCGACCCGTGCCCGGCTCGTCGGTAGCCAGCAGGCTGATCCGGCTGCGTTGATGATGCGCGGGGCCCGACGCTCGCACCTCCCTCAACACCCGGTTCACATGGATCGGTGTCAGGCCCGGCGCGTCGCCGGGCTGGTATTGCGTGAGCAGGCAGGGGAACCCGGTTCTGTTCCGATCCCGGCAAGCCGGAGGCGCCTGGCATGCTCCGGAATGAAATGCGCCGCCCGCCCGGCTGATGTCCGCCGGCCGATATCGATGATCCGCTCGGAGACAACCATTTTCGTGTGTTGCCTCAGGCCGGATCCTGAATGGCTTCGATATAGTCGAGCAGATCGTCGATATCCTCCGGCTCCAGCTGGAACGGCGGCATATCAGGATGCCCCACAAAGATCCCCTCCCCAAGAGCCTCCTCAAGACTGCGAACCGGATAGCGAAGTGAAATCGAGCGGAAAGGCAATGAGTCCGGGTGCGGACTTTCGTCCGTCCGGCCAATCGCATGACAGCCGGAGCAAAGGCGCGTGGCAATTTCCTGACCGGGCAGGGTGGGTGCAGCCAGGCCAGATGCCGGCCCCGGCGATACGCCCGTATTTGTGCAGGCCGAAAGCCCTCCCAGCGGCAGCGCAAAGCAAAGCAGCGCCGCGCCAGTGCGCATTCTTAAACCTCGGATCATGAGCATCCTCAATGCGACAGGTATACGGGTAGCGGAGATTCGGCGATCAGAAAATGGCTGGGGCCGCCCATCAGGCGCTGGGCGAGCTTCGGGTGCCGGTAAGCGCCCATGACAATCAGGTCTGCATTGAAATTGCTGGCACTTTCGGCAAGGCGCTCGCCCACGGGCCTGCCGAGGCTGTCCTCATTGCGCACCGTGACACGCAGACCATGACGGGCGAGATGCGCGGCGATATCGAGACCCGGCGCTTCGCCATGTTTCTTCCAGCCGATCTGGGCATCGACCGTGGTGACGCATATTTCGGCGCCAGGTGCGAGCAGGGGCAACGCATCATGGATGGCGCGCGACGCTTCGCGACTGGCATCCCATGCAAGCAGGACCCGGGCACCCAGCGGCGCGGGCTTCCACGCCTTCGGCAGGACGAGAACGGGCCGCCCGCCGCCAAACAGAGCCCCTTCAATGATCTCGCCATGGCGCGCCGTGTCGGTCTTCTCCGGCATGCGCGCCACCAGCATGTCCGCATACCGCGCATACATCGAGGTAGCCTCTGCGATGCCCGATGCAAACGCGCGCGTTTCGCGCAGTTCAATCGCCGGCAGGTTCTCCTGGATATGTATGTGGAGGTTCTTGCGGAAGCGCAGGATGTCTTCTTCACCTGCCTGCATCTGGCCCGAGATGATGTCGAGCGAGACGAACATGCCGTCCGAGTAGACGGGTGCGGGCTGGATGCCAATGGCGCAGCAGCTCAGATGAGCTTCCCGGGCGGCGGCGAGGCCGGCGCCCTGATGAAGCAGGGAGAAGTCAGTCTCGAGCGACGAGATGCACACGGAGATGTCGCGAACTGCCATGGATAAGGCCTCCTGGGTTTGTGCGCGCAGGGGAGCGGCGCCTGAAGGGGACCTTGAGCTTCTGCTTCTGGTGAGGCTATCCGGAAAAGTACGCAGATGCGCCGCCATCTCGGGCACGACAAGGCTCAAATCGCCTCAATCACCGTTTGCAGCAGGACCCGCACCTGGCCGGCAACCGCGTGAAGTTCCGCGTTGTCGATCGCCTGCATGGACGCGGCGGGGTCAATCGCACTGACCTCCACAGCCCCTTCGATCTGCCGGAGGATAACATTACACGGCAGCACGGCGCCAACGCGGGGCTCCATGGCGATCGCCTGGAAGGCCATCTGCGGATTGCAGGCGCCGAGGATCCGGTAGGCCGGCATATCGGCGCCGAGTTTCTTCTTCATCGTGGCCTGAACATCGATTTCGGTGAGGACGCCGAACCCGGAACTGGCGAGCGCCCTGCGGACCCGGGCGTCAACGTCGTCAAAGGATGCGCCGCTGATGGCGCGTGTGATTGTGTAAGGCATCTGGATAAAGCTCTTGTGGAGAAACAGGATACGCCTGCGCCGGCTGTTGTGCGAGACCCGTACTTGCCACAGGCCGGCGCCCGCGCCACTAGCTGGGCAGGCAGCCCTCCAGCAGGATTGAAAGTGCATGACCGACCTGACGAAAGACGAAAGCTATCAACTGGCGGCGCTGGACCAGGAGTTCATCCTCGGCGATTAAATGCGCGGCGCGCGGTTCATGATGGAGTATGCGAAGGCCGAGGCGCATATGCGCGCGCGCCGCATCCGCTCGACGATCGTGGTGTTCGGCAGCGCGCGGATACGTGAAGATGGGGGCGACTGGCAGGCGAAAACATATAACGCCGCGCGAACCTTTGCGCAGATTGCCTCCGAGCGCGGCGGGGCGCTTGCAGACCGCGGGCCCTGGCTCGACAATGTCATCGTGACCGGGGGCGGCCCTGGGATCATGGAAGCGGCCAACCGCGGCGCGCAGGACGCGGGCGCCCTGTCCATCGGCCTCAACATCTCTATACCGCATGAGCAGGCGCCGAACCCGTTTATCACTCCGCAGCTCAGCTTCAGGTTTCACTATTTCGCCATGCGAAAGATGCATTTCGCCATGCGGGCGCGCGCGCTGGTGATTTTCCCGGGCGGCTTCGGGACTTTGGATGAACTCTTCGAACTTTTGACACTTTCGCAGACGGGCAAAGCGCCCGCCATTCCGGTCGTGCTTTATGACCGGGCGTTCTGGACACGGATCATCAACTTCGAAGCACTGGCCGAGACCGGCTTGATCAGTCCGCAGGATCTGGGCCTGTTCGACATCGTGGAGCTCAGCGGCGTGGAGGGCGTCGACGGCGGCAGTGGCCGCGGACGCAGGGCCACCCTCAGCGGCCAGCGCACCGGCCTCCTCGGCATCGAGGGCGGCGGC
>CALGEF010000099.1 GCA_937881755.1 uncultured Acidobacteriota bacterium | reverse complement strand
CCGGTCCGCACCAGGCTGGCGCTGACGACTGTCGACAAGCCGCCTCCGCCGCCACGTCTCTCTGTCGAGACACGGGGGAGTGCGCCGGGGTTCACGTTCCCAGCGCCGGACAATAGCGGGTTCGAAATCTCAAAGATCAAGCCGCCGGCGGTCCGGGTGACGGCACTGGCCGGACGCAACATCCAGGTGGTGCGGGCGCCCGCGCCGTCAGTGCCCTCCGCGGCCATCAACCGCGGGATTTCCGGCAGCTGCGACGTGCTGTTCGATGTCGATGCGGGCGGAAGGCCGCTCAACCTCACCGCTCAGTGCACGGATGAAATCTTCCGGGCAGAGGCGATCCGGGCGGTAAGCAAGGCGGAATTCCTGCCCAAGGTTAGCCAGAGCGGCGTCGCCGTGGAGCAGCAGGGCGCGATCTATCCACTGGAATTCAGGGTGCAGTGAGGCCTTCACCCCCACCCCACTCCCGCATGCGGAAGAGGGGTTCAGGAGGTGGGGCTTACGCGTCCGCGCTGGCTTTAGACTGACGCTTGCGCACGTTCGGGTCGAGGTGGACCTTCCGCAGGCGGATCGATTTCGGCGTCACTTCGACGAGTTCGTCTTCCGCGATATAGGCGAGCGATTTTTCCAGCGTCATCTGCAGCGGCGTGGTGAGACGGACGGCTTCGTCAGTGCCTGAGGCGCGCATGTTGGTGAGCTTCTTGCCCTTCAGCACGTTCACTTCGAGATCATTGTCGCGGTTGTGCTCGCCGATGATCATGCCGCCGTAAACCTTCGTACCGGGATGGATCATCATGGGCCCTCGGTCTTCGAGGTTCCAGAGCGCGAAGGCCACCGCCTCGCCCTGCTCCATGGCGATCAGCACACCGGTATGGCGGCCCTGAATCTTACCCTTGTGGGGCGCGTATTCGTGGAAGATACGGTTCATGATGGCGGTGCCGCGCGTATCAGACAGCAGTTCACCCTGGTAGCCGATCAGGCCGCGCGTCGGCGCGTGGAACACGAGACGCGTGCGGCCTACGCCGGAGGGGCGCATATCGAGCATCTCGGCTTTTCGTTCGTTCATTTTCTGAACGACGATGCCGGAGTGTTCGTCATCCACGTCAATCGTGACTTCCTCGATCGGCTCCAGCTTTTCGCCAGTCGGGCTGGTCTGCATGACGACCTGCGGGCGCGCGACGCCGAGTTCGTAGCCTTCGCGGCGCATGGTTTCGATCAGCACGGCGAGCTGCAGTTCACCCCGTCCGGAGACGGTGAAGGCCTCGGCGTCGGTGGCCCGTTCGACTTTCAGCGCAACGTTGCCTTCAGCCTCTTTCTCGAGGCGGGCCCAGATCATCCGGCTCGTGACTTTCGTGCCTTCGGTGCCGGCGAGCGGGGAATCGTTGACGCGGAAGGTCATCGAGATGGTCGGCGGGTCGATCGGACGTGCTTCAAGCGGTACGGTGACCGACGGGTCGCAGAAGGTATCGGCAACGTTCGCCTTGGTCATTCCGGCGAGGGAGACGATGTCGCCCGCCTGGCCTTCATCGACCGGCACGCGCTCGAGGCCGCGAAAAGCGAGCACTTTCGACACGCGCCCCTGCTCGACGAGCTGACCGTCGCGCGAGAGGACCTTGATCGACTGGTTCGGCTTAACGGTGCCGGACAGGATGCGCCCCGTCAGGATGCGGCCGAGGAACGGGTCAGCGGAAATCGTGGTGGCGAGGAAGCGGAAAGCGCCTTCTTCAACGCGCGGGACCGGCACATGATCGACGACCATCTGGAACAGTTCGTCCATGTTGGCAGCCGGCGTTTCGTACTGCTTGGACATCCAGCCATTCTTGGCCGATCCGTAGAGGATCGGGAAATCAAGCTGCTCGTCGGTCGCGTCGAGGTTGGCAAAGAGATCGAAACACTCGTTGACCACTTCGTCAGGGCGGCGCTCCGGCTTGTCGATCTTGTTGACGGCGACGATGGGCCTGAGGCCGACCTTGAGCGCTTTGGAGACGACGAATTTGGTCTGCGGCATGGGCCCTTCGGACGAATCCACGAGCACGATGGCGCCGTCCACCATATCGAGGATACGCTCCACCTCGCCGCCGAAATCGGCGTGCCCGGGGGTATCCACGATGTTGATGCGGTAGCCGTTCCATTCGACCGAGGTGGTCTTGGCGAGGATGGTGATGCCGCGTTCTCGCTCGAGATCGTTAGAATCCATCATCCGCTCGGCAGTCTTCTCGTTCTGGCGGAAGGTGCCCGACTGTTTAAGAAGCTCGTCCACCAGCGTGGTCTTGCCATGGTCAACGTGCGCGATGATGGCAATGTTGCGCATTTTTTCGATAGGGGGCGTCATAGAGCGGGCTTTCCGGCGGGCGGCGTTCGGGAGGAGAACGGGTGGATTTTCCGCGCACGTAGCAGAGGCCGGATGATTTGACCATGCCGAGGCGGCAGGCTTCTTCGCGCATGCGATATGCTTGACGACCGCGCCGGTCGCGGCCAGCAATCTGGAGCATGCATGCGCCCTTCACCACTGCCCCCTCGTTGACCGGCATTTCCGGGCTAACCCATGGTTTCTTCGGGCGCCGGGGGGGCGTATCCTCTGGCGATTATGACAGCCTCAATACCGGGGAAGGCTCCGCCGACAGCCCCCGGCATATCGCGGAGAACCGGGCGCGCGTGTCGGGAGCGATGGGCGCACGCTGGCTGCTCTCCTGCTACCAGGTGCATTCGCCGGACGTCGTCCGCGTGACCAGGCCCTGGACCGAGCGGCCCAGGGCCGACGCGATGGTGACCGACCGGCCGGAACTGGGGCTCTGCATCCTCTCGGCGGACTGCACTCCAGTCCTTTTTTCAGACCCAGATAGGGGCGTCATCGGCGCGGCACATGCCGGCTGGAAAGGCGCGCTGGCGGGCGTTTTGTTGCGCACCGTGGAGGCCATGGAGTCGCTGGGGGCCGACCGCAGACGTATCCGGGCGGCCATTGGCCCCGCGATCCAGCAGGCGAGCTATGAAGTGGGCCCCGAATTCCGGGACGCGTTTCTCGCCGCGCATCCGGTGAGCGCGGACCTGTTCATCGCCGGCAGGGGCGACCGGCTGCACTTCGATCTGCCGGGCTTCTGCGCGCGCCAGCTGACCGGCGCCGGGCTCGGCGAAGTGGACAATCTTGACCACGATACCTGCGCGATGGAAGAAATCTATTTCTCCAACCGGCGGCGCAACCTGCGCGGTGAGGCAGATTATGGCCGGAATGCCTCAGTGATTGCGATTTCTGGGTAAGCCGGAGCGAATCCAGTTTTACGTGGCTTGCGACTCGCGGGCGCCTGTTACAAAAGCGTCGCGAGCCGGGCAGCAGAGGGTCGACACGCGTCATGAAGCTTATTTCCTGCAACGCGAACCGGCCACTCTCCGAAGCGATCGCCGATTATCTCGACATGCGGCTGACGCGCTCCGAGGTGAAAACCTTCGCCGACCAGGAAATCTTCGTTCGCATCGACGAGAACGTGCGCGGCGAGGATGTGTTCGTCATCCAGTCCACCTCCTACCCCGCCAATGACAACCTGATGCAGCTGCTGATCATGATGGACGCGCTGCGGCGCGCCTCGGCCCGGCGCATCACGGCGGTGATCCCGTATTTCGGCTATGCGCGCCAGGACCGGAAAACCGATGGCCGCACGCCGATCTCGGCGAAACTGGTGGCCAATCTCATCTCTGCCTCGGGCGCCGACCGCGTGCTGACCGTGGACCTGCATGCTGGCCAGATACAGGGCTTCTTCGACATTCCGACCGACAACCTGTTCGGCGGTCCGGTGATGATCGACGACATCAAGGAACGCTTCGGCCGCGACAAGATCGTTATGGTCTCGCCGGATGTCGGCGGCGTGGTACGCGCGCGGGCGCTGGCCAACAAGCTGAACGCGGACCTTGCGATCGTTGACAAGCGGCGGCCTGAGGCCGGCAAGTCCGAAGTAATGAACATCATCGGCGAAGTGAAGGGTGCGCGCTGCATCATGCTGGATGACATCTGCGACAGCGGCGGCACGCTGGCCAACGCCGCGGCGGCGCTGAAGGACCAGGGCGCGGTGTCTGTCTCGGCCTATGTCACGCACGGCGTCCTCTCGGGCACTGCCGTGCAGCGCATTGAGAAATCGGTACTCGACGAGCTGGTGATGACCGACACAATCCAACCTTCGGAAAGCGCGCTGAAATCCAAGAAGATCCGTGTACTGCCGATGTCGCCGCTGCTGGGCGAAGCGATCCGGCGGATTGCCAATGAAGAGAGCGTATCGAAGCTGTTCGACCGGTAGCCCAAACCACCACGGACTTCCCGCTGAAGGCTCTGATCGTGCGATGTTTTGTCCGGCTTTTATCCACCGTTCAATGAGCGGCTCTGCATGACCGGCCAGCCCCGCGTGCTCGCCTTGACACCCACCTGCAACGCCGAGGCGTTCCTGCGCCGGACCTATAACCTGGGATGGGTCTGCAATACGAACGCCATGCTGGAAGACGGACGCGGGCAAGCTGACTACATGCTGTCTGCGTTTCATGATGATGTTCTGTTCCCGGACTATAT
>CALGEF010000098.1 GCA_937881755.1 uncultured Acidobacteriota bacterium | reverse complement strand
CGCACCACCAGCTGCGAGACGGCCGCGATGAGCGGAACGTCGCGCTCCGGAATGTCAGCGCCGATATCGGCGACCCCGCGCAACAGAATCACGGAGGAGAGCCCGTCCTCGCGCCGGGCAATGGCTTCGGCCCGGTCAAACGGCAGCAGCCGGACCCCTTCTGCGTGAAGCAGCGCCTGGACATAGGCAGCGTCCGGCGAGGCGGCGAAGGCGGCCGCGTCTATGTCTCCGGCGCGCAGGGCGGCTTGCGCCTCGCGGGTCGGCATCGCCAGCCGGGCGCCGTTGGCCCAGTCACCGCCATACGCACGCTGCAGGGACGTCGCGAGGGCGCGGGTGCCGGAGCCTTCCGGGCCAATCGAGGCGCGCAGGTCCATCAGATCGCCGAAATCGGTGGCCGGGACGCCCTCGCGGACAAACACCCAGAACGGTTCCTCGAACAGGCCGCCGAGGGAGCGCAGCGTCTTTTCCTCGGTGAGCCCGGTCAGACCGCCCTGTACCAGCGCGACATCGATAAAACCCTCTTCGAGCAGGCGGAGATTGTCGATCGAGCCGGCGGTATCGACCAGCTCGACCGCTACGCCTTGCTCGGCGAGCAGGCGCTGGTAGCGTTCCGCATAGGCGTGATAGGCGCCGCCCGGCGCACCGGCGCCGAAGCGGATGGTCCTGGGCGGCGCCGGATCCATAAGGAAGAGGGCGACAAGGAAGCCCAGGACGGCGACGGCGATCACCGGTCCGTAAATGCGCCACATAGCCCCGCCCCGCATGGCACCCGCCTCCCGCCTGAGCCCCTTCCTTAAAGGGCCTCGCCCCCCGACGGCAACCACTGCAAAAAAATGCACGCAGAGTGATCCGGTCTGGCCGTGCTGCGTAATATGTTCACGATGAACCAGGCAGCCGGCCTTCGGGCACGCGGCACCTGCGCATCTGCGGGCCCCGGTTTTCCTCCCCCTGACCGCCGGGGCCCACCCCTCCCCCGTAAGAACGAGCGTCAGGCCTTGTGATAGGGCGTCCCGGCGAGGATCGTCAGAGCGCGGTAGATCTGCTCGGTGAGCATGGCGCGGACGAGGCGGTGCGGCCAGGTCTGTGCGCCGAAGGCAAGCGTTTTGGGAACGAGGCGGCGGACTTCAGGAGAAAAGCCTTCCGCGCCGCCGATGAAAAAGACCGTTTCGCGCAGGCCTTCATCGCGCCAGATGGCAAGGCGGCGGGCAAGTTCGGTAGAGGTGAGGTTTTCGCCCGCTTCATCGAGGCGCAGGCATTTGGCGCCGTGAGGTATCCGGGAGATCAGGCGGGCGCCTTCGGCTTCAAGGCCGCCGCCGCTGGCAACTTCGTGTTCTTCGAGGGCGCGGAAACCGAGCTGGCGGGCGAGCGGCTGGCTGCGGCCCAGATAGTCATCGGTAAGGCTGCGTTCAGGGCCGTCTTTCAGGCGCCCCACCCCGACAATCTGCAGCCGCATGGATCAGGAGGACGCGCGCTGCGCCCGGTGAGCCGAAGTGTCCGACATCCAGATTTTTTCGAGATTGTAGAATTCGCGCACTTCAGGCCGGAAGAGGTGGACGATCACGTCTCCGGTATCGATCAGCACCCAGTCGGCATTGGCCATGCCTTCGACGCTGGCCGGGCGGCCGGTCAGCCGTTTGGCTTCCTGCGCGACGTGTTCGGCAAGCGCTGCTACGTGCCGTCCGGAGCGGCCCGACGCGATGATCATGAAGTCGGCGAGAGAGGATTTGCCCTGAAGCTCAATGAAGGCAAGGTCTTCGGCCTTGTCGTCTTCGAGGACTTTGGAAAGGGCCTCGGCCAGCACCTTGATGTCGGCAAGCGAGACGTTTTTTGCGGGCTCAGCCCGGGATTTGGCGGATGACAGGGCAAGGGCTCCTTTTGCGACTGTGTCCAGATCGTAACACGCACAGCCTGCCGCAACCAGCAAAAACACACATATGTAGGCCAGCCCGCCGTTCGTTCATAAGCTATACAGGGTTTCACGTGGAAGCTGCCCCTGTTTCGCCCTATCCTCCGCTTAAGGAACTTTCCTCCACCGTGATGTCCAGGACACCCCCTCATGCGTAATATTTTTGTGCTGCCCTGCCTGCTCGCAACCCTCACCTTGCCGGGCTGCGCCGCGGCCCTGATCGGGACCGCCGGGGCGGTCGGCCTGACCTCGGTTCAGGAAAAGACGATGGGCGAGGCGCTCGATGATGCGACCGCTTCAGGCGAGATCAAGGCGAAGCTGCTGAACGAGAGCGGGGCCCGGTTTGCCGAGGTGGATGTGGAAGTGGCCAACGGCCTCGTCCTGCTGTCCGGCCGTGTGAACGAGCCGGAAGACCGCACCTTTGCCGAAGGGATTGCCTGGAGTTCGTCGCGCACGGTGGACGTGGCCAACGAAGTGCGTATCGAGCCACCGGGCGGGTTTATGTCAAACGTCTCGGACGAGATCATTACAGGCCGGGTGCGCGCGCGCCTGATCGGCTCCAGCACGGTCAAGAGCGTCAACTTCAATATCGAGACCTATGGCGGCGTCGTCTACCTGATGGGCATTGCGCGCAGCACCGAAGAACTGCGCGCGGCGGCAGAAGAGGCCAGCGTTGTCGGCGGCGTCGCCCAGGTCGTCTCGTATGTACGCATCCGTGACGCGTCCGGACGACCGGCTGCGCCCGTCACCACCGAAGCCCCCCCGCCCCCCACTTATCAACCGGCCCCTGACGCGTCATATACGACCGAGCCGCTGAGCGAACTGCACGGCACCACTTACGAACCAGGAAGCCGCTGAGACCGCGCGCCTTCCGTTACAACGGGGGCGATACACCGCGTGACACTGCGCATAGCCATTCAGATGGATCCGCTGGAGCGGGTGAATATCGACGGTGACACGAGCTTTGCGCTCGCCGAGACGGCGCAGGCGCGCGGGTATGAGTTGTTCTTCTATGGCCCGGGCGATCTTGCCTGGACCGAAGGCCGCGTAACGGCCCGGGCCCGCCCGGCCCGCGTGCAGCGGGTGCGCGAAACACCTGGCCTGTTCTGCGAGCCGGTTACGCTGGACCTCAAAGACGACGTCGACGTTATCCTGATGCGCCAGGATCCGCCCTTCGACATGGGCTACATAACCGCCTGCCACCTGCTGGAGGAAGTCTCCGCCGAGACGCTGGTGCTGAATGATCCGGCTGGCGTGCGCTCCAGTCCGGAGAAGATTTTCCCGCTGATGTTCCCGGACATCATGCCGCCGACGCTGGTGACGCGTGACCGGGCAGTGATCGACGCCTTCAGGGCAAAACATCACGATATCATCGTCAAGCCGCTCTACGGGCATGGCGGCGCAGGCGTGTTCCGGCTGACCGAAGCCGATTCCAATCTGGACTCCCTGCTGGAGCTTTTCCTCGGCCGGTCGGGTGAACCGGTGATGGTGCAGGCCTTCCTGCCGGCGGTGTCCGAAGGCGACAAGCGCGTGATCCTGATCGACGGCGAAGCGGTCGGCGCGATCAACCGCAAGCCCAAGGCGGGACAGGTGCGCTCGAACCTCGTCGTTGGCGGCACAGCCGAAGCGACTGAGCTGTCTGCCGCCGACAAGCTTATCTGCGCCCGCATCGGGCCGGAACTGAGGCGCCGCGGCCTGGTGCTGACCGGTATCGACGTGATCGGCGGGCGGCTGACAGAGGTGAATGTCACCTCGCCCACCGGACTTCAGGCGCTGAAGCGGCTGTCAGGCATTGATGCAGCTGCCAAATTCTGGGACGTTGTGGAAACGAAGCTTGCGGCAAGGTCGCTGGAGCGTCATGCTTGAGGAATGTGGATGAAACCGATCACTGCCCTTCTCCTGTTGTCGCTCTACGGTGTCGGCGCCGGCTGTTCGCTCACAACGCTGGCCGCAACGGCTGAAGCTGCCCCGGCTGAAACAGCCCCGGCTGCCGAGGTCACCCAGACCGCCGAAGTGCAAGGCACCCTGAACCTCAACATCGGCCGGACGAATGACGCAGCCGGCGGGCTGAGAATAGGTGCCGGCCAAACCCGCAGCCCGGGCGGCCTGATCGTCGGACCCGGCGGCGCTGGCGGCGATTTCGAGAATATTGAAGGCCTCGGCATCGATCTGGAAGACGCCCCGGAAGCTCTGCTACAGCCGGAACAGGCCTCCGGCGAAGATGAAATCGTCCGGCTTCCTCCGGAAAACTGACGGGTCAGCCTGCCAGGCTTTCCGCTTCCATCCAGTCTGAGCAGACCTTGACGGCCTCCGGCAGCAGGTCGGGGCGCTCGATGTAATAATGATCCGCCCCCTGAATGTCGCGGTAGGCCTTGCGGGCATGGCCGACGGCATCGTACAGCCGCTGCGCATGGCTGGGGGTGCAGGCCAGATCGGCGGTATTGTTAATCACCAGGACCGGACAGGAAATGCGCGCGGCATTGCCGAGCCCGTCCGCGTGGGTAGTGTCATATCCCCATTGCGAGAGCCATGAGCGCAGCGTGGTAAAGCGCGCAAGCCCGACCGGACCATCATTCGCGATGCGCGGTTCACCCAGGTAGCAGGTGTAGGGCCGGCGGTCTGAGGGCTCCTGCGCGGGGTCTGTCCAGCAGACGCTCGCCATTGTTCCGTGCACGGTAAAGGCGCGCTCTGCATTGTCTTCGCCGCGCCGGCGAAGGTCTGCCAGGGTCGCCTGCACCCAGGCGGTGATGCGCCGGTTGCGGGCAACCTGCGCCGCGCGGAAGCGGGCGACGAACGCCTCCGTATAGGGAGGTTTTGCCGGGCACGCAGGATCGTAGATGTTGAGGGCTGCATCGCGGTCGAAGGGGCGGGTCTCGTCTGTGACCGACGGATCCATCCATTCGGTCAGCGTGATCGCACGGCTGACATGTGCAGCAAGCAGCATGATGCCGTCTGCCGGCGGGAGGGTCTTTTTCGTCAGGTCATAGGCATCGCCGGCCGGTGTGTGCGTGATTGTGGGCCGCTCGGCCTGGTCCTGGTAGAAAAGCGACAGCGAGCCGCCGCCAGACCAGCCGCCGAGGATGACGCGCCTGTAGCCAAGTCGTGTGCGGGCGTGCTCGATGCAGGCGCCGAAATCGGCGGCGCATTTTTCCATGATCAGGGCGGTGTCGTTCCCGCGGTAACGGGTGTTGGCGTAGATGACATGCTGTCCGGCGCGGGCGAGCGCGGAGACGAGCGGCAGGAAGGCGCCGCCGCCAATCGGGTGGGAAAAGATGACAACGCTCTCGGCGGCAGTGCCCGCGGGATAAATCCGCATGCATTCGACCGCGATGTTATCCCCTGCCCCGCCATAGACGTCCTTGAAGCTCGACGGATCCTTGTGGATCACGAGATAGGGTTCCCGAACGATTTCCCCTGCGCCAGCCATCCCGCCTGCCTCCTTGCCCCTTTTGGTTATGAGGTGCACATTATGCCTTAGACCGGCCTTGTCCACGCGGCCGAATGGTAAAGGGAGGAAAGCGCCATGATCAAGGCGAACGGCATTCACCATATTGCGATCATGGCGGCGGACATCCGCGAGCATATCGCCTTCTTTTCCGACGTGATGGGGTTCCAGCTGTCCGCCCTGTTCGACATGCACGGTGTGCCTGGCGGCGTGCACGCCTTCCTGCACATGGATGACCATTCGTATTTCTCGGTCGTGCAGCTTCCTGCAGTAAAGGACATTCCGATCCAGCTGGGCGTAACGCATGCGGGCACAGGGGCCGGGCCGTCGGCGCCCGGTACAATGCAGCACCTTGCCTTCCGGGTCGACACGCTGGACGACCTGCTGGCGATCCGCGACCGGATCCGCACCAGGGGGGTCAACGTGATCGGCCCGCTCGATCATGCGATGTGCCATTCGATCTATTTCGCCGGGCCGGACCAGATGACGCTGGAAGTGGCCTGCTCGACCGTGCCGATTGATCCGCGCGCGTGGATCGATCCGTCCGTCGTCGAGAAGGTCGGCATTACGCCCGCCGAGCTGGCAGCCTACACACATCCGGACGCTTATTCCGGAGAGGGGGGAACGGTGAAGCAGCCGCCCTATGATCCGGCCAAGCCGCATCAGGCCTACCCGGAAGCTATGTACAAGGCGATGATCGCGGCGCCGGATGAGGCGCTCCTGAAGGCAACGAAGTTCGCGCCGCCGGTGAAAGTGCCAGGTTAGAGGATTGGAGGAAACGCGGCGGGATTGCCGTCAGGGTCGGATCTGGTCCGGGGGCTGCGAGCCTTTCGTCCGGGCTCGCCGCGGAGATCTGGAATATGAGACAGGCCAAAACCGCATGTCCGCCGGGCGGGTGCGCTCAGCAAGCCGATCGGCTGGTCCTGCGAACCGTTAGGGATTCCGGAGAAGAAAGACGGCGCATGCGGACACGAACTTCAGGCAAATGACCTGGAGCGCGATACGCCCGGTGGGTCGAAGAGCGTGTTGGCATTCGGAGTCTGCAGGGCGACCTGCGCGTTCTGGCAGCACTGGCCCACCCGCCGCGCCGAGGCGCCGGTCAGACTTTGCCTTTGCTGATCGCCTTCAGATCGTAGAGCATAGCCATCGCTTCGCGGGGGGTCAGTGCATCGGGATCGAGCGCGTTCAGCGCAGCGAGTAAGGCAGCCGCTTCAGGCGGGATTTCCGTTTCCGGTTCTGCCGGAGCGGCCGCGAACAGAGGCAGGCTTTCTGGGGCCGACGGGCTGGCTTCCAGCTTTTTCAGTATCTGAGCGGCGCGCGACACGGCGCTGCGCGGCAGGCCGGCAAGGC
The DNA here is from genome assembly GCA_937881755.1 of uncultured Acidobacteriota bacterium. Lineage (GTDB taxonomy): Bacteria > Pseudomonadota > Alphaproteobacteria > Caulobacterales > Hyphomonadaceae > Hyphomonas. The sequence continues at coordinate 18,196 of CALGEF010000098.1, read as the reverse complement.
GCGCGACCTGCACGCCATACGACCGGTCGGCGGGCCCGGGCTGAACCTCATGCAGGAAGATCAGGTCCTGCTTCCATTCGCGCGCCTTCAGGCTGGCATTCGCGGCGCCTGGAAGCTCGGCGGCGAGGGCAGTGAGTTCGTGATAATGCGTGGCGAAGATGGCACGGCAGCGGGTCTGTCCATGCAGGTGCTCGACAGCCGCCCAGGCGATGGCAAGACCGTCCCAGGTTGCCGTTCCGCGGCCCACTTCATCGAGGATGACGAAGCTTTCGGAGGTTGCCTGGTTCAGGATTGCGGCCGTCTCGACCATTTCGACCATGAAGGTGGAGCGCCCGCGCGCGAGATCATCCGAGGCGCCGACGCGGGAGAAAACGCGGTCGGCAAGGCCGAGGCGTAATGCGGCGGCGGGCACGAAACAGCCCGCCTGCGCGAGGATCACCGCGAGGGCCGCCTGGCGCAGATAGGTCGACTTGCCCGCCATGTTCGGCCCGGTGACGAGCAGGAAGCGCGGTGCGTTTTTCCCGGCGGCATCGAGGGTAAGGTCATTGGCGGTGAAGCCCTTCCCGTCCCGGCGCAGCGCAGATTCGACGACCGGGTGGCGCAGGCCTTTGGCCCCGAAGACGGGCGCGGCCTCAATGACAGGACGCACAGCGCCGGCTTCGGCTGCCCAGACGGCGTTGCCGGCAGCCACATCGATGTCTGCAATGGCACCAGCGACGCGGGCAAGCGTTTCACCTTCAGCGGAGACCCGCGCGCAGAAAGCCTCGAACAGCGCGATCTCGATCGCCTTCGATTCCTCTTCGGCGCGGCTGATGCGGCCGGCGAGTTCGGCGAGCTCGGTCGTCGAGAAGCGCACCGCGCCTGACATCGTCTGGCGATGGATGAAATCGTTCGCGAGCGGCGGCTTCAGCATCGGATCGGCGAGGCGCGCGGGCACCTCGATGTAGTAGCCGAGCACATTGTTGAACTTGATCTTGAGCGCCGAGATTCCGGAAACCTCGGCATACCGGCCCTGCATCTCCGCGATCACGCGGCGGCTGTCCTCGCGCAGGCGACGGACTTGGTCGAGCGCCTCGTCCCAGCGAGACGCGATGAAACCGCCGTCGCGTGCAAGCAGAGGCGGTGTCTCCACGAGAGCCCGGGTCAGATCGCCAGCGAGCGCCATCAGGCCTGGCAATTCGCCGAGACCGAGAAGTTGCGCGGCGGCCGAAAGGCGCGCAGGCAAGGCCCCGCCGGACGCCTGCAGGGTGGCAGCACACTGCTGGCCGGCGCCGAGCGCGCGGGTGAGCGCCTGAAGGTCGCGCGGGCCGCCCCGGCCGAGCGCGAGGCGCATGCAGGCGCGTTCGAGATCCGGCGCAGATTTCAGCGCCGAGCGGACATCGCCGAGCGCGCCGCGTGCGGCGGCGAAGAAGCTGATGGCGTCATACCGCGCCTCGATCTCACCGCGTTCGCGCGACGGGCGCGCCAGCTGCGCAGCCAGCAGGCGGGCGCCCGGCGCAGTGACAGTTCGGTCGATCGCAGCCAGCAAGGTGCCTTCCCGGCCGCGCGCATAGGACCGGTCGATCTCAAGACTGGCGCGGGTGGCCGGGTCGATCAGCAATGTTGAGCCCATCTCGCCGCGCTTCGGCACGGCAAGGCGGGCGGGGCGGCCGGCCTGGGTAAGCTTGACATAGTCGAGCAGGAGGCCTGCGGCAGCAAGTTCGGCCTTGGAAAAATCGCCGAGCCCGTCGAGGGCAGCGACGCCGAAGGCTTCCTTGAGCAGCGCTTCGCCGGACTTCGGAGTGCCCGTGCGGGCGGGTCGTTCGGTGACGGGCGCCGCGGTCATTTCGCGAAGGCCGGCGAGTGCAGAACGGTCCCGGTCGGTCTCCGAGATGACCAGTTCGCTGAGAGGCCACGCTAGCAATGCGTCCGCGATGCGCGCAGGTTCCAGCGCCGTCAGCTCAAACAGGCCGGTCGAAACATCGCACACGGCGAGCGCGGCCTCGCCCTGCCCCGTGAAGGCAAGCGCGGCGAGCGCCTGGCCTTGCCGGGCGGGCAGCAAGGTCTCCTCGGTCAACGTACCTGGCGTGACGACGCGCACGATTTCGCGGCGCACGATGGATTTCGAACCGCGCTTTCTGGCTTCGGACGGGCTTTCGGTCTGCTCGCAGACCGCGACCCGGCAGCCGGCCCTGATCAGACGGGCCAGGTAGCCTTCCGCTGCGTGATAGGGAACGCCCGCCATCGGGATCGGCGCGCCTTCATGTTCGCCGCGTGACGTGAGTGTGATGTCAAGGACGCGCGAGGCGGTCACCGCGTCGTCAAAGAAAAGCTCATAGAAATCGCCCATCCTGAAGAACAGGAGCGCATCCGGCTGCGCTGCCTTGATCGACAGGTACTGCGCCATGAACGGCGTGGGCTCGGACGCGGCAGCGGCGGAGGGGGATTTCGGGGCGGTGTCCGGCATGGCGTCGTACGCTACCCGTTGCGGGAGGGATTCGCAAAGCCGGGCGGCTGTAACTGTGCGGATTTGGCTGTTGGCAGGCCGGTCGCGGCGGCCTAGACGAAGATCCATCCCAATCAAAACGATACAGAGCCAACATGACCACGCAGCGTCCGAGCTTCACCGATCAGGAAGCCCTCGATTTCCACTCGCACCCGACCGCGGGCAAGATCTCGATGATCCCGACAAAGCCGATGAGCACGCAGCGCGACCTGTCGCTGGCTTACAGCCCCGGCGTCGCCGTCCCGGTCCTTGCGATCGCCGGAAACGAAGACCTGGCCTACGACTATACGTCCAAAGGCAACCTCGTTGCGGTGATCTCCAACGGCACGGCTATTCTCGGTCTCGGCAATCTCGGTCCGATGGCCTCGAAGCCGGTGATGGAGGGCAAGGCGGTCCTGTTCAAGCGGTTCGCGGATATCGACAGCTTCGATATCGAAGTGAACACGACGGACGCAGAAGACTTCATCCGTACCGTGCGCAATATCGGCGCCACCTGGGGCGGCATCAACCTCGAGGACATCTCGGCGCCCGATTGCTTCATCATCGAGAGCCGCCTGCGCGAAGAACTCGACATTCCGGTCTTCCATGACGACCAGCACGGCACCGCGATCATCGCCGCTGCCGGCCTTATCAACGCCTGCCTCATCACCGGGCGCAAGCTGTCCGACGTCAGGGTTGCCATCTCTGGCGCGGGCGCAGCGGGCCTCTCGGTCGCAGGCCTCATCCGCCATCTCGGCGTCAAGGGTGAGAACATCCTGCTCTGCGATACCGCGGGCGTGGTTTATGAAGGCCGCACCCAGAAGATGGACCAGTTCAAGTCTGCCTTCGCGGTCAAGACCGGGAAACGCACCCTTTCCGAAGCGATGGAGGGGGCGGACGTCTTCCTCGGCCTGTCGGTCAAGGGCGCCGTGACCAAGGACATGGTCAGATCCATGGCGAAGAACCCGATCATCTTCGCTATGGCCAACCCCGATCCGGAAATCACCCCTGAAGATATCAAATCGGTGCGCGGCGACGCGATCATCGCCACCGGACGTTCGGACTATCCGAACCAGGTCAACAATGTGCTCGGCTTTCCCTACATATTCCGCGGCGCGCTGGATGTCCGTGCCCGGAGCATCAATGAAGAGATGAAGGTTGCCGCCGCGCGCGCGCTGGCGGAACTCGCACGTGAGGATGTGCCGGATGAAGTCGCCGCTGCCTATCACGGCGCCCGTCCGACCTTTGGGCGGGAGTACATCATCCCCACGCCGTTCGATCCGCGCCTGATCAGTTTTGTTCCCCCGCTCGTCGCGCAGGCGGCTATGGATACCGGGGTTGCCCGCAAGCCGATCACGGACATGGAAGCCTACCGCAAGAGCCTCGTGCGCCGTGCAGATCCGTCCGCAGGCTTCCTGCAGGGTGTCCAGGCGAAGTGCCGCGACCAGCAGCGCCGGATCGTGTTTGCAGAAGGCGAAGAGCCCGCGGTTGTGCGGGCAGCCTGGAGTTTCAAGAACCAGGGTCTTGGCCATCCGATCCTGATCGGCCGTGAAGCTCAGGCCGAGGCGACGATGGAGCAGATGGGCGTGCCGGCCGGCGCGCTCGACATCATCAATGCGCGCCTGTCGGACAACAACCCGGCCTATGTCGACATGCTGTACCAGCGCCTGCAGCGCAAAGGTTATCTGAAGCGAGACGTGCAGCGCCTGGTAAACCAGGATCGCAACGTGTTCGGCTGCTGCATGCTGAAGAATGGCGACGCCGACGGCATGGTGACGGGCGTGACCCGCGCTTATGACGCGGCGCTGAAAGATGCGCTGCTGGTGCTCGACCCTATCGCCGGGCAGGCCGTGATCGGGATGTCCATGGTGATCAACATGGGCAAGACGATCTTCATTGCCGACACGAGCGTCAACGAGCTGCCCGATGGTCGAACGCTGGCCAACATTTCACTTGAGGCTGTACGCAGCGTGCGCAGCCTCGGCTTCACGCCGCGGGTTGCGTTCCTGTCCTACTCGACCTTCGGCAACCCGATGGGCGAGCGGGCGGACAAGGTGCGGGACGCCGTCTCAATCCTCGACAAGACGCCAGGCATCGACTTCGAATACGAAGGCGACATGAACGCCGATGTGGCCCTAAATCCCAACCACAAGCTGCTCTATCCGTTCTCGCGCCTGACGGGACCTGCCAACGTGCTGGTGATGCCGGCGATCCACTCGGCTTCGATCGCGACGAACCTGCTGGAACAGATGAGCCGCGCCGTCGTGATCGGCCCGATGCTGCTGGGTCTCGAGAAGCCGGTGCAGATCGCGTCACTCGGCGCAACGGTCGGCGATATCGTGGACCTTGCGACGCTGGCCGCATTCGACATCGACCAGGTGCACGGCGCCCTTTCGGCTTAGGTTTCCAGAGCCGGCCCGCCGGGCGCCATGCGCAACTGGCGTAACCATTCCAAGGCCGACAGCACAACGGCGATGCCGCCGAGCCAGAAGGTCAGCACGAAGACGCTGTAATAGCCATCCGTCTCGATCATCGCGCCGAGCCAGGGGCGGCCCAGCGTGCCGATCAGCATGGTGAGCGAGGCCAGCAGCGCATACTGCACGGCGGCAAAGCGCGGATTCACAACGGACGTGAGATAGGCAACCACTGCGACGCTGGCAAAGCCGCCTGCGAGGTTCTCGCCGGCGATGGCGATCATCAGGCGCGCCATGCGGTCGCCTGCTTCGGCGCCCTGACCCTCGGGTGATATCTGCGCCGCCCATCCGGCGAAAGTGCGGAACGGATCGGCGAACTGTGTCCACTCCAGGAACGCGTCGATGCCCATGCCGCCGCGCGAGAGATCTGCGAACAGGAGGTTGGTCGCCGCGGCCAGCACCGCGCCCGTGACAAGAACCGGCATGCGGCCGACAAAACTGATCACGACGGCGCCCAGCGCCGCGCCCGCGATGGTCATCAGGACACCGAAGAATTTCGATGCGACCGCAACATCCGCCATGGTGTGGTGAAGGGCGCCAAACCGGTCATCAAGATAAAACGGAAAGGCGAAGGAACCCCAGACGGAATCCGTGAACCGGTAAGTGAGCGCCAGCAGCAGCACGAGCAGCGCGCCCCAGCCCAGGCGCGCGATCAGGTCCATCAAGGGATCGAAGATTGAACGGAAAACCACGCGGATGACGCGCGCGGTGCGCGTCTCGCTGGCCGGGCCAACGATGATCTCTGCAGGCTCTCGCCCGTGGCGCATCAGCAGGATCAGGGCGCCGGCTGCCGGCATAAGGACCGTCAGGAAAACGATCCATGGGCCTTGCCCGCTGACAAAGGCGCCGCCCTTGGGGGCCGGCACTTGCGTGAAGGAGGCGATCACGAAGCCGGCGATCATCAGGAAGGCCGCGATCCAGCCTGCGGAGACCAGCAACGTGGCCAGCGTGCGCTCACGTTCCGGGATGCGGGCCTGGAAGGTAAGCCGGGTGCTGCCGGGACCGGTCTGGATTTCAGGCTCCGGCGCCAGCAGCGTCCCCGCAACCGACAGCAACATCATCACAGCGATCATCGCGTAGACGACCACCCAGCCATAATACGTGGCCAGCAGCAGGGCGAGGAAGCCGGTAACGAAGCCGGCGATCCGGTAACCGAACTGGTAGAGGGCCGCCATCAGGTCCTTGTCTTCTTCCGACCGCGCAACTTCGATGCGCCAGGCGTCCAGGACGATGTCATGCGTTGCCGAAAAGAGTGCGGCGAACAGGGCAATGACCGCGACAAGGCCGATATTCTCGCCGGGGTTCGAGAACGCGAGAAGGAACAAGAGGCCAGCGATCGGCAGCTGCAGGCTGAGCAGCCAGGTGCGCCGCGGTCCGAGGAACGCAAACGGATGATGCGCGGCCTGGAAAGCAGGTGACCAGAGGAACTTGAAGGCGTAACCGATGGTAACGATGGACAGGACACCGATGGCGGAGGGCGTGATGCCTTCCGTAGTAAGCCAGGCATTCAGGGTTCCGACGACTGCGCCGTAAGGCAGGCCTGCAGAGAGGGCCAGCAGGAACATTGCGGCCATCCGCCGGTCGCGCAGGGCTTTGAGCGCGCGGATAAACCGCGGCGGAGACTTTTCAGCCGTCCCGGCAACCGCAGCGTCGCTCATGCGGCGCCTGTCAGGCGGCCGGCGCCGGCGGTCCATTGGAGCGCCAGCGAACGCAGGGCCTGCGCATCGAGGGGCTTGGCGGCAACCCCGCTGGCGCCGCAATCACGCGCGCGGCGTTCGATGTCGGGATTGATTTCGGCAGACACGGCAATGATCGGAGCGGTGAACCCGCCGGCGCGGAGGCGTCGCATTGCTTCGAAACCGTCCATGACCGGCATCCTCAGGTCCATCAGTACAAGTTCCGGTGCCATCCGCGCCGCTGCATCCAGCGCTTCGCTTCCGGTTGCGGCGACAGTGACGGTAAATCCGGCTGATTCCAAGGCACGGCGTGCAATCAGCGCGTTTACGGGATTATCATCTGCAATCAGCACCCGGCCGGCCCCGGGCTCGGTTTCCGGCTCTTCCGCCAGAAGCCGGCCGCTGCGCGCCAGCAGGATGCGCTCGGCAATTGACGACATGCGCAGCGGGCGTACCAGCCAGCCCCGGCAGCCGAGTTGCCTGAAACGGCCGATGGCCCCGCGGTCTTCCGGGCGCAGCACGACGAGCGCGGGCGCCCTGCGCGCCAGCGCCGAGACCATGGCCTCTGGCAAGTCTGCACCCACAAGTATTGCATCTATTCCAGCGGGCACCTCGCCGGTCGACAGATCGATCTGGAAAACCTCGGTTTCGAGGCCGGACATAGTGGCGGCAAGGGCAAGCGTGGTGGCCGCCGGCAGACCGGCAAAACCGACCCGCCCGGAAAGCCGTGCCGGGTCATGCAGCGACGGCGCGTCTGCAGGGCGCAGAGGAACATCAACGGAGAAAGTTGCCCCCTCTCCGGGACGTGAATCGACCGTGACCGAGCCGCCCAGCAGGTCGGCAAGGCGCTTGACGATAGCGAGCCCGAGCCCGACCCCGCCATCGCGGTAGGCGTCTGCCGTCGCCGACTGCCGGAAAGCTTCAAACAGGCGTGCCTGATCTTCAGTTGCAATACCAGGACCGGTATCGCGCACCCGAAGGGTCAGGCCGCAGGCGCGGGGCTCGACATCCACCAGAACGGCGCCCTGGCGCGTGAATTTCAGCGCATTGCCGACGAGATTGAACAGGATCTGGCGCAGGCGGCCGGCGTCGCCTTCGTAAACCGGAACGGGCCAGTGGACCGCACGCACGGCAAGGTCGAGCCCGGCCGCGTGGGCTCTCGGAGCAAGCAGTTCGGTCACTTCGCGGGCGATTTGCAGGGGACAGAAGTTTTCCTGCTCAAGTTCTACAGCCGAAGCATCAAGACGCGCATAATCGAGCACATTGTTCAACAGATCGAGGAGCCGGCCACCGGACAGGCGGATTGTTTCGGCATACTCTCGCTGCGCCGGGGAGAGATCGGTCTCAAGCAGGAGCGAGACGGTGCCGAGAATGCCGTTCAGAGGCGTACGGATCTCATGGCTTGCGGTTGCCAGGAAAGCCTGTTCGGGCGATTCAGGCTCGGATCGGGTATGCGGAAGCGTTTTCATACCCAAAGCCTACTTCGAATGGCTGAGCAGAGCCTTAACCTGAAGGGCGCAGGGCAGGCGCGGGCCAGCTCTGAGTTTGCTCAACGCCCGGCTGCTGCAAGCCGGCGATTTCAGGCCGCCGGGAGATTGTCTTCCACCGCGGCCAATGCGTTATGGAGCACATCCAGCCCGGCGCCCTTGCGCGGCGCCTGCTCCGACAGGATGCGCCGCCACTGGCGCGCGCCAGGCTGGCCTGCGAAAAGCCCCAGCATGTGCCGCGTCATCGCGTGCAGGCTGACACCCTCCGCAAGGCGCGCGGCGATGTAGGGCTCATAATTTCGGATGGCTTCGGAGGCGGTAACGGGCGCGGCGGCTCCAAAAAGGCGCATGTCGACTTCGCCAAGCAGGCCGGGCGTCTGGTAGGCTGCCCTGCCCAGCATTACGCCGTCAAAAGTACCAAGGTGACCGGTGCACTGATCGAGCGTCGTGATCGCGCCATTCAGCACAATCGTCAGCTCGGGCCGGGCGCGCTTCAGCTCGGCAACGAGGCCATAGTCCAGCGGCGGAACCTCGCGGTTCTCTTTCGGGCTCAGCCCTTTGAGCCAGGCCGCGCGCGCATGCACGGTGAACACGGAGCATCCCGCAGCTGACACTTTGTCGATGAACGTAAAAAGGGTCTCGCGCGCGGGCAGGTCATCGATGGCAATCCGGTTCTTCACAGTCACGGGAACCGAAACAACAGCGCGCATAGCCGCAACGCAGTCCGCCACCAGATCAGGCTCAGCCATCAGGCAGGCGCCGAACGCGCCCGACTGCACCCGGTCCGACGGGCACCCGCAATTGAGGTTAACCTCGTCATAGCCGAACCCCTCCGCGATACGGGCAGCCTCTGCGAGCTTGCGGGGATCCGATCCGCCGAGCTGCAATACAAGCGGGTGTTCTTGCGCGCTGTATCCGAGAAGCCGCCCCCTGTCGCCGTTCAGCACAGCGTCGGCCGTCACCATCTCCGACCAGAGCAGCGCACTCTTCGTCAGCACGCGGTGAAACGCCCGGCAATGCCGGTCCGTCCAGTCCATCATCGGGGCGACTGAAAATCTATAGTCTTGTTTTTTGGTCATTTTTGAGAACTATCAAGGGGCTAAATCGAGAACATGCGCAGTTCCTGTGCACCAGTTTGCACCCGCTTTGCCGCCTCCGTGCACACGGAGCGCACACAAATGTCGACCATGTACAGGATGCCAAAAGGGCAGTGGCGGGCACAGGTAAGGCGTAAAGGGCGCTGCACTATGTCTCCTCCGGCCCCTGATATGCAGCATACAGCAACGGGTGAACAGCTATCTGGAAACGCTCCGGAAGGGCGCCCTCTGCAAGCCACTCGCCGCTCCATGAAGGCGGTCATCCGCCGTCTCAAGGACGATCGCGGCGGCACGCCCCTCGCTGATCTGACCCGCGAACGGCTTATTATGAACGCCCGGCAGCGGGCCAGGGATGGCACCGGGCCGGCCACGCTGGCCGTCGACCTGGCTGGGCTTCACCCGGACGGTGCTGACCCCTGCGGCAGCGATGCACGGGATTGCGGTCAACACCGGGGCGGCGCGCCCGGGACGCGCGCGCCGATCTTGAGAAGTTTGAGCCGGAGGGTGCCGCTGGATGCGTTTGTGAACAAGGGCTGGCTGGCACTGCCGGGGACATCTGCGTTCAGGCTCCGGGCGTCCCCCCGCGATCGGGCGTGACAAAGTCATCCCCCATCGACTATGGGTTGGGGCTGATGAGGCGGCGATGACGGATGTCTTTATAAGTTTCCACAAGGAGCGCCGGGCCCATGCTGAGCGGCTGGCCGCCACGCTTGAAGCGCATGGTTATGAGACCTTCTGGGACCGTGAGCTTTCCGCCAATCCCGGTCCGCTTAACCAGACCAGGGCGAATCCGGAGCTTGCGCAGATTGTCATCGTGCTCTGGTGTTCAGCGTCGGTGCGCTCGGAGCCTGTGCGTTCTGAGGCCAGTCATGCCAGAAGCCGCGGCAAGCTGATCGAGGTTTACCTGGAATGGGTTGAGCCGCCGCCTGGTTTCGAAGCGGCGCAGGGCCTGCCCCTTGTAAACTGGGGCGGCGAGCCGGAATCCGAGGGCGTCTACAGCCTGCTTTATGCCCTCGCAGAGCGCCTTGGAAACCGGCGCCGGTCTGCGAACGCTATCCGCCTTCTCTGCCGCGCGCCGGCGCTGGCGCCCGCCGGGCCCCTGCAGGTCAATGAGCAGGAGCGCGCAGACCTGCAAACCGCGCCGGAGGCGCGCTGGGCATTGATCGAAAAGAGCCTGACTGTTCGCGATTACCAGGATTTCCTCGAAGCCTTCCCGGGCGTGCCGGAGGCATCCAACGCCCAGCGCCACCTTCGCCAGCTGGAAGACTGGTCGGGGGTCGATCACGCATCGCCGCGCGATATCTCCGAGTTTCTGGACGACCCTTCGAGAGGGGCAGGCCTGTTTGCACATCTCGACAGCCACGCCCGCAGCGTGTTGCGCCGCAGCGGGCTCGCCCGGCTGACGCTTGCGCAGGAACTCGCGGATGATGAACGGGCAAGAGCCGAGGCCGAAGAGCGCGCACTGCAGGCGCTGGAGGCGCGGCTGGGGCGAGAGGGGATGCGCGCTGCCCTGGCGGCGCTGGCCGGAAAGCCGGCCTCCGAACGGGTATTTCCTCTTCGTCTTCCGGCGCTGGCCCGCTGGCCCAAACCGCGAATGGTCGTTATCCCGCCCGGGCGTTTCCTGATGGGGGCAGCAAGCGATGAACCCGGCGCCGCCGAGGCAGAATTTCCTCAACATGAGGTCATCATCAGTTACGCCTTTGCCCTTGGCCAGCATACGGTGACCTTCGCCGAATGGGACGCAGCCAGGGATTCCGGAGCCAAGCTCCCGAACCTGGCGGACAATGGCTGGGGCCGGAACCGGCGCCCGGTGATCAACGTCTCCTGGGAAGGTGCGACCGCCTATATCACCTGGCTGAACGAGCGTTTCGGCCTGTCCGGCAAATACCATGCCTTCCGCCTGCCCTCAGAAGCCGAATGGGAATATGCCTGCCGGGCCGGGACAGTGACAGCCTTCCATTGCGGCGAGACGATTACGGCGAAGCATGCAAACTATAATGGTCACCAGGCATATGGCGACGGCCATAAGGGCGCCTATCATGAGAAGACCATGCCGGTTGGCTCTTACCCGGCCAATGAGTTTGGCCTGCACGACATGCACGGCAATATCTGGGAATGGTGCGCGGATCCCTGGCACTATAATTACGCTGGCGCGCCGGAGGACGGATCGGTCTGGGAAGGCGATCACTCGCCCCGCGTCCTTCGCGGCGGTTCATGGGTCAACAATCCGGTAAACCTGCGCTCAGCCGCCCGAACCCGGGTCATCACCTCAAGCCAGGGCATCATCAACGGGTTCCGCCTGGCGCGCACGGTTTAGCCCGCGCCAGCCCTGTATGCGAGGCGCTGCCGGTCAGGCAGCCTCTGAACTGAGACGCGGCCTTGCGTGCACCAACATGGGAAAGGGGCGCTGGGCCAGGCATTACGGGCCCGCTGTTTACGCATGACGTGCGCCGCCCGGGGCGCTGATCCATACCTGTGAGGACGACCTGCGCCTGGCTGACATTTGCAGGATCGCCCGGGCGCGGCGCCTCACCGGCGAGGCTATCTGCCGGAAAAATCCGAGCAGGCGTCTGCGCAGGCGCCCTACCCTTCCGGCAAAACCTCGTCGAGGCGTTCCTGTGAGTGAAAAACCCGCTTCAGCGCTTCGCGCGCCGCATCCAGTTCGGACCGCCTGACAAGCAGCGCCGCATTTCGTGCGTCAATGTCGCGGATCACCCTGTCGACATGCCCATGCGCCTGGGCGAGGAAATTCGCCTCGATGCCCGCCTTGCCTTCATCGAGCGCCTTGAGACCGGCTGTGAGGTCATTGATGGCCGCCTCGATACCCTCCACATCCAGCTGCAGGGCCCGTACCTTCTGTTCGGCACTCTGGCGCTTCAGCGCCACGATCTTGCGAAGAGCATCTTTCCTGACCGCCATAATCTATCCCTGCGGCGGGCTCTTGAGACGGTCGATGAACTGGATCGCCGCAGCAACGGCAGCAAAATGCTCGGGACGGATCTCTTCGTCGATATCAACCAGGTTATAGATCGAGCGGGCAGCCGGCGGATCGCGGTAAATGGGGATCTTGTTCTCGGCCGCGATCTCGCGGATCCTGGCTGCAATTTCGTCCACGCCCTTTGCAACACAAACCGGCGCTTTCTGGCTCTCGGGATCCCATTTGAGCGCCACGGCGTAATGGGTAGGGTTGACCATGATGACAGTTGCCGTCTTGACGTTCTGCATCATCTGGCTTTTCGAGATTTTTGACGCCGTCTCGCGGCGCCTCATCTTCATCTGCGGATCGCCTTCGCTTTGCTTCATCTCCTTCTTCATGTCCTCACGCGACATCTTCAGCTTCTGGAGATGTAACTGGCGCTGAAGCGGCAGGTCGAGCACAGCGAGCATGACCTGAAAGGCGAGGAAATACAGGATCAGCCGAAGGGTCTGGTCGAATGTGAACTGGTAGACGTCCTCCATCTGCATCTGGGCGCTGGCGTAATAGTCCTCCATGAACTGGACGAGGAACACGATGCCGATGACCACGGCAAAGAGCAGTTTCAGGGTGTCCTTCAGAAAATCGAGCAGTCCGCTGGTCCCATAGCGCTTCTTGAGATTTTCGAAGGGTGAGATCTTCTTGATGTCGAGCTCAATCTTCTTCAGCGAAAAGGCGATGGCGTTCTGAACGATGAGCGAAACAAGCACGATAACCGCAGGCACCAGAAAGATCGGCAGCAGGTGGAGCATGACGCTCGCGGTCCAGCCCCAGGCCGCGCCGCCGCCTCCGCCTCCCCCGACGCTGAAGATGTCACGGGCGAAAGAGTCGCCGTGATAGAGCATTGAGGAAAAATCCTCGAAGAGCGTCTGTCCTACGACCGCATTCAGGACAAAAGCCGCTGCCACGATGCCGATAATCAACGCAAGGGCGTTGGCCTCCTTGGACTGGGGAACGTTGCCCTCCTCCCGCGCCTGTCGCAGGCGCTCCTCGGTGGCATCAAATTCCTTTTCGGCGCTGTCGTCCTGTTCGGCCATCTTCTATCTCAAATCCACCAGACGACCTGCATGGCACGGTCTTTCCAGGCAATCAGGATGCCGGCGATCGACAGGGCAAGCATCATGGTGCCAGCGCCCACCATGAATGGGGCGCCGACAAAGGCCACCATCAGGGAGGGCAAAGCCTTGTTGATGAAGCCAAGACAGATATTGTAAAGCAGGTTGACGGCGACGAACGGCCAGGCCAGCAACAGGGCAAATCCAAATGCCGAATAAAAACTGTGTGCCAGCATCGGGCCGCTGAGCAGGGTGAGCGCGCCCAGAGGAATATCCGTATACAGGCGCAGAAGCTGGACGATGACTTCGACATGGAAGTTGACCGACAGAAGAACTGCCGCGCCGGCGATTGACAGCATGTTCGCTGTCAGCGTCTGCGCTTCGTGTTCCAGCGCCGGCGCGAGGAACTGCGCCAGCCCGATCGACTGAGCGATGACCGAGCCTGCGATCATCAGCATCCATATTGTCAGGCGAAGCACAACACCAAGCCCGAAACCGATGAAGATTTCCACCATGAGCAGACTGAAAAAACCAGTGAACTCTGTGACAACAGGCGCCTCTATGAAACCAGATGTCGTCATAGCGAGGGCTACGCCAATCAATACAAACGCGCGGGCCCGTGTCGGTATGACCTGTTCGCCGATCCCTGGAAGAAAGAATATGACAAAGGAAAGCCGCGCCGCGACCATCATGAACAGCGCAATCCACGCCGTCAGGTCGTCCGGCAGCGGAATACCAAGGTCCATCAGGCAACGCCGATAATATAGGGCTTGCTCTTCGCGCTGATTTCTTCATAGGCGACAACCGCGTTGCGGATGCCCTTGCTGGCAAGGACCGTCTGCAGGAAACGGCGGCGCTTGGATGTCGTCGCAACAGCCGCCACAATTCCCTTCTGGGCGGTTTCATTCAGCTTCGCCTGGATGGCCGTAATCAGTTCACTAAAAAGTTCCGGCGGCAAGGCGACGTCGGAACTTCCGCTGTCTCCATTGACCTCATACTGAGAGAATTTCTGCTCCCATCCGGCGGATAGCTGGACGAGCGGCAGGCGGCCCTGCTCGTCCTGCAGACGGTCGACAATCTGGAAAGCAAGACGCTGGCGTACGAGTTCGACAATACGGGGCACGCCAAGCCCCATCGGCTTAACCTCTGCAATTGTCTCGAGGATCAGGAACAGGTTACGGATGGAGATGCGCTCCGACAAAAGAAGGCGCAGCACTGATAGCAGGATTTCCGGCGTCACCTTGCCGGGGACATACTCATCGAGGAAGCGCTGGTTTGCCGCGGCGCGGTCCGTGTCAGTGATCCGGCTGAGTGCATCGAGTGTCTCAACCATGACCATCCGGGTAAAGATGAGTGAGAAGTTGGACTGGATGACTTCGAGCATATGGGTGGCAAGCACCTCCATCGGCTCGACGGTCGGAATGCCCGACGCCGCAAGCTCCTGCTTCCTGCTGTTCGGAAGCCAGCGCGCCGCCGCCTTATAGACCGGCTCGCGGACCTTTTCACCTAGCATGTGCGGCAGCTGGTTGTCTTCGATCAGGGCCAGGACGTTTCCAGGCCGCAGGAAACCGGAGTCGAGACGCACACCCTGGATGCGGATCCGGTACTCGTTCTTCTTGAGGGTCGGATTGTCTGTCATCCGGATGGGAGGAAGGACGAAACCATACTCTTCGGCGATGTAGCGGCGGATCTTATCGACACGGCTTTCAAAGCCGTTCTCGCCAACGAGAACGAGGTTAACAAGGTCCGGCGCGACCTCCAGGTGGATTTCGTCAGAGTAGATGGAATCACCAATCTTCGGAGCCTTTACCGGCGCCTCTGCAGCGGTCGCCTGCTCGGCCTGCGTCTTGTCCTGGACCTGACGGCGGATCAGGAAGGATCCGGCAACGAAGACAATGGCGGCGCCCATGAAAGGCACGAAGGGCATGCCGGGAAGAACCGCAAAAACGCCGAGAATGCCGGCAACGATCAGGAGGGGCGTCGCATTTCCCGCAAGCTGGTTCGTCAGGGCGAGGTCAATTGCCCCTTCGTCCTTGCCCTTCGACAATAGCAGCGCGGCGGCTACAGAGACAATCACAGCCGGGATCTGCGAGACAAGCCCGTCGCCGACGGTGAGGATCGAATAGTTGCTGAGCGCCTCACCGAAGCTCAGCTGGTGCTCGATCACACCAAAACCAATGCCCGCAAGAAGGTTCAGCGCCGTGATCAGGAGGCCTGCGATCGCATCGCCCTTGACGAACTTCGATGCACCGTCAAGCGAGCCAAGGAAGGCGGCTTCCTCCTGGTCACGCTGGCGGCGAAGCCTGGCTTCTTCATGCGTGATGGCGCCTACGGCAAGGTCGGAGTCAATCGCCATCTGCTTGCCCGGCATCGCATCGAGGGCGAAGCGGGCGCCGACTTCGGCCATGCGGCCGGCGCCCTTGGTGATGACCATGAAGTTGACGATCACGAGCACGCTGAAGACTACGAGGCCGACAAAGAGGTTCCCGCCCATCACGAAGTTTGCAAAACCCTCGATCACGCCGCCGGCGGCCGATGTACCGGTATGCCCATCCCCGATGATCAGCTTTGTCGACGACACGTTCAGCGCCAGGCGCAGGATCAGCGAGGCCAGCAGGATGCTGGGGAAGGACGAGAAATCGAGCGGCTTCTTGACGAAGACGGCTGTCGTAAAGATCAGGATCGAGAGTGCGAACGACATCGTCAGGCCGATATCGATGACCCAGGACGGCATCGGCAGGACCATCACGAGGATGATCACCATAAGCCCGATCGCGAGCAGCGAGGTCGGGTCAGTCAGTCCGAAAGACTTCGAGTTCGGCATGTCCTGGCCTATCCGGAAATGAGCGGGATAACCCAGTTATTGAACAGGTCGAGCGCGACCTTGGTCATGTAACCAAGCGAGAGAAAGAATACGACCAGGACTGCCAGAATCTTCGGGATGAAAGTCAGTGTCATCTCCTGGATCGAAGTAAGCGCCTGCAGGAGACCGATGACGAAACCGACGACGAGTGTGGTTGCCAGGATCGGCAACCCCATCATCGCGGCGCCCCAGAGGTTCGCACGCAGGACTTCAAAGATCTCGCCCTCGGACATGACTGCCTGCGCGCCTCAGACCGGCATCCGCAGAAGTTCCTGATAGGCTTCCACGACCTTGTTGCGGATGGTCACGGCTGCATCGAGCATGATTTCAGCATTGCTGAGCGCCTGAACCATGGCATGCGGGTCAGCGCCGGTTACGGCCGTCTGCATCGCGGTCTGCTCGGCCTGTTGCAGGGCGGCGCGGAAATCGCCGATGCCCTCTGCAATCTGGTTACCGCCAGCTTCCGGCTTGCCCGCTGCGCCGGCGCCATCAATGGCGCGGGCGGCCGTGGTCAGAGTGTTATACGGATTAAATCCCAGGCTCGACATTCAGGTTCTCCTTAGCGGCGCAGGACATCCAGCAGGGACCGGTACATTGACCGTGCCTGCTGGAATGAGTTGAGGTTGGCTTCGTAGGACCGGTTGGCTTCGCGCATATCGGCAAGCTCGGTCACGAGTGAAACGTTGGACATGATCACATAGCCATCGGCGTCGGCCATCGGGTGTTCGGGATCGAAGCTGCGTACCCCTTCCGACTGGTCGAGGCGGACGCGCGTCTCCATGAACTGGTCGCCGCTCGTCTGCTGGGCCGCAACCATCAGCAGCTTGCGGCGGTAGCCGGGTGTGTCGACGTTCGAGATATTCTCCGAGGAGATGCCCATCCGTTTGGACTGCAGCTCCATCCCCTGGACCGCCTGCATCATGGTCGCCTTGAGCGGGTTCATCGTTGAACTCCTTAACCGCGACGGCCAATTGCAGTGCGCAACAGGTCCATCGATTTGGTGTAGACTGAAAGTGCAAGGCTGTGCTGGCCCATGGCCTCGGCGGAATTGAAGACTTCCTGCTCAAGACTGACATTGTTGCCATTGGGCGACATCGGTCCGCGCGATTCGGTCAGGCGGAACGAGGCCGTCATCGGGTCGGCGGCCGCATTATCGGATACGCGGGCGAGGAAGGCATCGAAGGATTCGATCTCCTTGGCCTTGTATCCAGGTTCATTCGCCCGGGCGATATTGGTCGCACTGACGTTTTGCGCTTCGGCCGCGTAGCGAGCCATCGCGCCGTAGACTTTGAACAATTGCACGTCGGAAATCATGGCTGAGTCACCGTGGTTAACCTTTTAAGAAAATGTTCGGATTAGTTAAAGAATAGGTTAACAACAGACGGGGTTTTGTTTACTTGCTGACGATGGCCAAGACCCAGCTGACCCAACTCTACCGGCTCTGGGGCACGGTGACGGATGTCGCGCCGGGCATGCTGAAGGTCGCTGGAATCAGCCAACTGGCGGGTGTGGGCAACGAAATCCAGATCCGGAAACCCGGTCAGACCATCCACGGCGAGATCCTGAGCGTGTCGGCGGAAAGTGTTACCGCGCTGCTGTTTTCGCCCTGCGACACAATTCGCATTGGTGACAGGGTCGAAATCGAGCAGGAAGCGCGTATCGAGCCCGGTGACCACTGGCTGGGCCACGTGATCAACTACCGGGGCGAGGTCGTCGGCGGCGAGACGACCGCCGCCCCCGTGCGGGCCAGCATCCGGGCGCTCCATGCCCCCGCCCTTCCCGCGCACGCCCGCCGGCGCCTTGGGCCGCGCCTGGCCACAGGATGGGCGGTCACCGACACGCTGCTACCCTTGTGCCGCGGCCAGCGGATCGGCCTGTTTGCAGGCTCCGGCATAGGTAAGTCCACATTCCTTGGCTCGCTCGCCACGGGCCTTGAAGCCGACCGGGTGGTGATCGCCCTGATCGGTGAACGCGGCCGCGAGGTAAACGACTTCATCCAGCATACGCTGACACCTGAGATGCGCCGGCGAACGGTCGTGGTTGCGGCCACGGCCAGCGAATCGCCCGGTGCGAAGAAGCGGGCGGCGAACTGCGCGATTGCGACCG
>CALGEF010000097.1 GCA_937881755.1 uncultured Acidobacteriota bacterium | reverse complement strand
AATCGAGACTGCGATCCTGCAAAGGGTGCTGGAAACCCATGTCCGAGAGCAGCTCAACGCCCTTGCCGACCTCCGGGTCTCGCTTGGATGACAAGGAAGGTGGAAACGACCACGACCTGACCGAGGGTCTGGATCTCGGCTTTGACGGGGCCGAGGATGTGCTGCGCGCTTGGCGCCGGGGCATGCGGCCAGATGCTGATCTGACCGTGTCGGAATGGGCCGATGCGCATCGCTGGCTATCCTCCCGCGCGGCGGCTGAACCCGGGCGCTATCGCACAGCCCGCGCGCCTTACCTGCGCGCGATTATGGATGCACTCTCGCCCAGCCACCCGGCGCAGCGGATCAGCTTCATGAAAGCCGCACAGGTCGGCGCGACCGAGGCTGGCAACAACTGGATTGGCTTTGTCATCCACCACGCGCCGGGCCCGATGCTGGCGGTGCTGCCCACGGTCGAGATGGCCAAGCGCACGTCGCGGGGCCGGATCGACCCGTTGATCGAAGACAGTCCGGCGCTGAAAGAGCGCGTGAGCCCTGCCCGCTCGCGTGATGCTGGCAACTCGATGCTGTCCAAGGAATTCCCCGGCGGCATTCTGGTGCTGACCGGCGCGAACTCGGCCACTGGCCTGCGCTCGATGCCCGCCCGCTATGTGTTTCTGGATGAGGTCGATGCCTATCCGGCCTCTGCCGACGAAGAGGGCGACCCGGTTACGCTGGCCGAGGCAAGGACCACCACCTTCGCGCATCGGCGCAAGGTGTTCATGGTCTCGACGCCCACGGTGCGCGGGCTGTCCCGCATCGAGCGGGAGTTCGACGCCAGCGACCAGCGGCGGTATTTCGTGCCCTGCCCGCATTGTGGCCATCAGCAGTGGCTGCAGTTCGAGAGGCTGCGCTGGGGCAAGGGAAAGCCCGAGACGGCCACGTACCACTGCGAAGGCTGCGAGCGCCCCATAGCCGAGCATCACAAGACTCAGATGCTGGAACGGGGCGAATGGCGGGCAACGGCGGTCTCAGAAAATCCGAACGCCATCGGCTTCCACCTCTCGGCGCTCTATTCGCCGATCGGCTGGAAGAGCTGGGAGCAAATCGCGCGGGACTGGCTGGCGGCCCAAGGCTCGGACGAAATGCTGCGCGCCGCGCGCAACACGCTTCTGGGCGAGACATGGATCGAGAGCGGCGAAGCGCCGGAATGGCAGCGCCTCGCGGATCGGCGCTTTGCTTTCCCGGCGCAGATCCCCGCAGGCGGGCTGTTCCTGACGGCTGGCGCTGATGTGCAGAAGGACCGGATCGAGGTCGATATCTGGTCCTGGGGCCGGGGTATGACCAGCTGGCTCGTCGATCACATCGTCATTCCGGGCGGACCGGATGATCCGGCTTGCTGGGACAGGCTGACCGCACTGCTGGGCCAGACATGGGCGCACGAAAACGGGGCCTTCATGACCTTGGCAAAGCTGGCGATCGACACCGGCTACGAGTCTGCGGCCGTCTATGCATGGGCGCGCAAGCAGGGCATCGCGCAGGTGGCCCCCGTGAAGGGCCTCGAGGGCTTCAACCGGGCCACGCCCGTCTCGGGTCCAACCTTTGTCGATGCCACCGTGAACGGGCGGAAACTGAAACGCGGGGCCCGGCTCTGGACGGTGGCCACGGCGACGTTCAAGGCCGAGACCTATCGGTACCTGCGGATCGAGCGGCCGTCAGAACCTGATGCGCCCATCCCTGCTGGCACGATCCACCTGCCCGAGTGGGCCGACAGCGAATGGCTCAAGCAACTGGTGGCCGAGCAGCTGGTCACGATCCGTGACAAGCGTGGCTATGCAAGGCAGGAATGGCAGAAGATGCGCGAGCGCAACGAGGCGCTCGACGCAAGGGTCTATGCACGCGCCGCGGCGTGGATCCTCGGAGCGGACC
>CALGEF010000096.1 GCA_937881755.1 uncultured Acidobacteriota bacterium | reverse complement strand
AGAGGCATCAGATCCAATTTCATACTTTGCTGTTATTCGTGGGCTGAACGCTTCGAACTTTCCAGTCGATTTGGCAATATTGGGGATTACTGAACCACTGGTGCGCTCATCTTCATAAAAGCGTCCCCCCAGGCTCAACTCCAACTTGTCGCTTGTTTGCCAGGTCAGATCTCCAAAGAGTGCGTAAGATTCGGAGTCGACGGGATCATCGCCGATGCGCCGTGCGAAGGCATTGGGGACTCCATTCAGGAACGACTGTCGGTCGATCTCTGACTCGAAGTTGCGATACCACCCACCCACTATGTACCGCAGAGGGCCAGTGCCGTTGGAAGCAAGCCGGGTTTCATGGGTTGTCTGGCGATAATCGGTGGAAAACGTGGTGCGGAATGGCCCGAGCGCCGCGTTAAACTCAAGGTCGCGTGCCTGATAACCGGTTGAGGTTGTCAGTGTCGCGCCGCCCAAATCAATCTCGAAGATCGCGTTAGCAAGATGACTTTTATCAAAACCGGGAAAAAGCTCATTCAAATTCTGGACGTCGGGGTCGGCGGTGCTCGAAGAGTTGTCTGTCTCGTAGCTCTGCTCGGAGTATTGATAGAGAAGTGAGAAAGTGGCGTCTTCAGTTATCTGAGCAAATAGCTTTGGACGAATGAACCAGCGTTCGAGACTGTTTGCGTCTTCCTTGCCTATAGCCGGGTAATCGATCCAGCCCGCCAAATCATCATATCCTGCTGAAATACGCAGGCCCAAACGATCCTTGATAACTGGTACGCCGAAAGCGCCGCTGATCCGGCCCCCGGTGCCGCCCTTGTCCTGATTATAGATGTTTGCCTCTACAAAGCCGCCAGCCGTATCGAGGCTTGGATTGCGGGTAATGTAACGGATTGTGCCCGCCAGGGCGCCCTCGCCGTAGAGCGTGCCCTGCGGCCCCCGCAAAACCTCGATGCGTTCAATATCAACGAGAGGGAACGCGCCGTCGCGCTGCTGCTGGTCAATAGTTATTCCGACTTCGTCGACATATGTGCCAACCACTGGAAGTCCTGTACCCGCACCCGCGTTGATGCCGCGCAGTTGGATGCGATAGACGCCGGGGGTTTGCTCCTGCATGTTCAGGCCAGGAATGCTGTATTGAAGATCACGTAGTTCCAGCGCGCCGCGATCTTGGATCTCGTCCGTGCCGATCGCCGTGATTGCGAGGGGCACATCGGTAATCCGTTCCGCCCGCTTGTTCGCCGTCACCACGATTGAGTCGAGCACTTTTTCTTCGGTCTCTACTGCCTGTTCCTGCGCGTGTGCAGCCATCGGCAGGATCGTTGACCCAGCCAATACCCCAACCATTACTGATCGTAATCCGTAGTGTGACTTCATCTGGTCCTCCCGATACCAATATTCAGTTTTTTGAATCGATATCGGATAGTTTAAGGTCCGTAAAGCTGCTTAATGGATACAAAAAGTACCAATATGATCTTTTTGGCCTTTCGTTGAAACTTGAGGCTGACCCCCCGGTTGAGTGCGGCAGGCACAACACTGGCGTAGCCCTCTTACGGAGACACAACGACCTCGACATCTATGTTTTCCACCCGGGACAGACGTCTGCCAAGCTGCTCGACGTTCGGCACTATTGCGAAGTCGCGGAAATATCAGCGGATCTCGGCGGCAAATCTCGAGTAACCTGGCACCGAACGCAGCGGCTTCGCGTCGTACTCTCCGACGGTCAGCAGCAGCGCAGGCGCACGCGGCTGCAGGCTTGATTTTGCCTTCAGCTCACTCTCGTCTGCGAGCACCGCCCGATCCTTGAGCCAGATCGACGGGCTGGAGGAAATGTAACCCGCATAAGCGCCGGGATCGTTCATGAGCTGACGGAGCGCGGGCAGACCGCCGGGCGAGTGACCGCGCAGGACGCTACTGAGTTATAGACGAGTCGTCAGGCAGTTGTTCTAGTTCTGACTTCTGTTCGAGGCATGGTCAGATAGACGTAAAGGCCGCCTCTGTCCTCAGGGATTGCCATTTCGTTCTGAGCGTACATCGGATTACTGACCTTCTCAGCGCCCATCGCAGGAGATAGACCTTTTCCTCTTGGTGAAAGCGCGGTTCGGGTGCCTTCTTGCTTTTACCCTATGCCGACAATGATCGGCGGGCTGAAAGAGTTCGATCCCCGGAGCCCGGCGGTCTCGGTCGCTTTTGCAAAATAAAGCCCGCCATCGATACCGTAGAGGACTGGGTAGCCATCAGGCGGAGGCGGCAATTCAGGATGAGAGTCTGTAGGGACGACCTGTTGTTTCAGAGGCACGCTCAATCTGACGCGAATTCCAAGCCTCGACAGATGCGTATTCGGCAGGTGAGGTCCGCGCCAGTGGTTCAGCTCGGGCCAAGCTGTTCGTTACCAGTCCGAAGGCCGCTTCTACAACTAAAATGTCATCACCCTTATCCCAGGGCTCCTCTGTTTAACCGACCAATAGGATAATATAATAACCATTCGATATTTCGCCGCAACGTGCCTGAGCCTTTAGGACTAAGGTGCAGGTGTGGCGCGATGCCGGACACTTTCGATACCGTCTCAGCCTTTGAGTGCAGCGCTAAGATTACGGTGACCGGTCATCATAGTTGTCGCCGCGCACTTTGAGCTTCAACGAGAATTTTTTGTTCGCGAAGAAGTCCCGGGCCTGCAGCCAGCGGCGCTACGCGGTCCGCTTGTAAACGGAGACGCCTTATCGAACTTCAGTCATCCGATGAGCTGCGGCTAAGAGCGTTCCGCGCTCTAACTGCGGTCGTGCGACAGAAATGAGCTTGGCCGGGTCAATTGCGGCGGCTGCTTTTTCTCGATGACCGCACGTAATGCAAAACTGGATTTGATACTGTTTACGCGAGCAAAGCCGGCGAGACGATCTGTAAGGAAGCGCTCAAACTCTGCGAGGCCATCGATTGCTATCCGCAGGAGGTAGTCGGAATCGCCCGTCATCAGGTAGCAGTCCATGACTTCCGGAGACTTGACCACCAGGTCTTCGAAGGCCTGCAACGTTTCTCGCTTCTGGTCCGCAAGGGACACCCAGGTGAATACGGTCATCGCCCCGCCGAGCCGTGTATTGTCAAAGATCGCCCGATAACCCTGGATGAAACCGTCTTCTTCCAATCGCCGGACCCGCTTTGCGGTCGGCGTCTGGGAGAGGGAAACGCGCGCCGAGAGGTCCGACAGGCTTATGCGCCCATCATCCGCAAGGATTCGTAGGATGTTGATGTCGATTTTATCGAGCATAGCGAAAATCACCACAGAACAAAAATAATAGAGTGAATAATACCTCAAATAGGGTGATGAGCAACTGCTTCTGGCGGGATCCGCTCCGCGGGAACGGATAGATTGACTGTGACCGATGACCGCTCGTCTGCCGGAACGTTTTTCTCTCAAAGAGTATCCCGCGATGCCTTTCTCCGCCGACATCGAGCCTCAGGTCCACACCCGTTTCCTGTCCGGTATCGCGGCGCTTGTGGAGCTCCCGATCCTTCAGCGCCAGAGTGACCGTTCCAGAGGGCTCAGTACGGCAGGCCTGATCAGTGGATACCGTGGCTCTCCGCTTGGCACCTATGATCAACAGCTCTGGAAAGCCAGGGACCGGCTCAAGGCAGCCGGGATCGAATTCCAGCCCGGCCTCAATGAGGACCTCGCCGCAACCGCGCTCTGGGGCGCGCAGATGCATAAGGCCTTCGGCGAGACACGCGTCGATGGGGTATTCGGTATCTGGTACGGCAAGGGACCGGGTGTTGATCGAAGCGGTGATGTCTTCCGTAATGCCAATATTCTGGGTACGTCGAAACTCGGCGGTGTGCTGGCAATCGGCGGTGACGATCACGCAGCCCAGTCTTCGATGTTTCCTCATCAGACCGACGGTATTTTCCAGTCAGTCATGATGCCGGTCCTGCAGCCCTCAAGCGTTCAGGAGATTATCGAGCTGGGCCGCGCCGGGATTGAACTTTCCCGCTATTGCGGCTCCTGGGTCGCATTCAAGACGATCGCTGAAATCGTGGAATCATCGACAACCGTCAGCATCTCCGACGAAACCCGGATCTGGAACACACCCGAACGCCCCCTCCCGCGGCATGGACTCAACTGGGACCCCGCCATCAGATGGCCGGAGGAAAGATATGAGCTTGAACGCCGGCAGGTTGAGGAACGCCTGCCGGCGGCGATCGACTGGATCAGAGCCAACAGGATCAACGCCCCCGTCTTCAAGCCTGCCGCCACGCGTCTTGTGCTGGCGACCTGCGGAAAAGCGCATCAGGACACGCTGCAGGCTCTGTCCGACCTCGGCCTCGACCGACAGGCGCTCGCATTGCTTGGCATCGGGATCTACAAGTTTGGCTGCAGCTGGCCGGTCTCAGCTTCGGATGTCCTTGACGGGTTTCCGGGGGCCGAAGAAATCCTCGTGATCGAGGAAAAAGCCCCAACGATCGAAGACCAGCTGAAGGCCGGGCTGTACGGGCGGCAGAATG
>CALGEF010000095.1 GCA_937881755.1 uncultured Acidobacteriota bacterium | reverse complement strand
GTTGATCACCGCCTTGGGCTCGCCGGTGGAGCCGGAGGTCAGCATATACTTGGCCACCGTCTGCGGTGTCAGCGCGGCGTAGGCGGCATCGACGGCGGGGCCGGCCTGTCCGGCGAAGTCCTCAAGGCTCACCGCGCGCGGCACCTTCGGCGGGTTGCGCGAATAGATCACGAGGCGCCCGTCGAGGTTCATGGCCGAGAGCGCGCGCTGATACTCGGCGCCGTCCTCGACATAGATGAATTTCGGCTCGGTCAGCCGGTCGATATAGTTGAGGCGGACGAGGTCCTGGCTCAGCAGCGCATAGGCCGGCGTCACAGGAACAGCCGGACTGCCCGCCCACATGGCCGCGTACATCAGGAGCGCATTGTCGATGGAATTCTTCGACAGGATCATCAGCGGTGCGTCCGGCCCGGCGCCCTCGCTGAGGAAAGCGGCCGCCAGGCGTTTCACCTGCGCGAGGCCCTCCCCGAAGGTGACCTGCCGCCAGTCTGCCTGCAAGGGATCCTCAGGCCACCGCTCGGCCAGCCAGACCTGGTCCGGGCGCTGCGCCGCCCACTTCACCAGCGGCGCCAGCATGTGCGGCGGAAAGGGCTTCAGCGGCAGGCCGCTCTCCAGCAGGATCGTTCCGTCGGGGCGTCGGTCCATCTTCAGCTTCAGCGGGAGATACGGCACTTCGCGGAACGGAATCTGGGTGGTGGTCATGTCAGTCTTCGTTTTCGCCATGAAAGAGTGCCCCATAGTATTCTCCGCCATAGAACGCGCGCAAGACACACACAATGTGCGTCTGGTCATCGACCTGAAAGAGACGGACGCCCTCCTGCCTCACGGCGTAAAGCCGGATGGCCTTTGCTGGACCGACCTTTTCAGCCTGGCGTATGGGAAGTTCGGTGAGGGAAATGGCCAGCGTCCGGAGGGCCATCAGGATTTCATCCCTCTGCCACGCTCCCCGGTGATCCGGTCAGGGTGGTCACCGATGCAGCGCAGGTCCGACACGAAACCATCGGTTCTGCGAAGCATGCCGAGCATCACGCAGCCGTCTTCCGGCCAAGCCGGCGCTCTTCCATAAAGGCATGGTAGCGCCTCAGCCCTTCCTCCATAATCACGAACTCACCCTTCAGGCACGCCTGAAGGTCATCGCGATTCGCGGCGATGCGGGCGGGATGCTCTTCCTTGCGGACTTCCTGCGCGCGCAGGCCGTCACGGATGACGTCACTGCGGGAGTCGCAGCTGCCTTCCGCAACGAAGCACCCGACCCTTTCGGCGAGGGCGCCGGGCATCGAGATGATGATCCCGACGGTCATGGCCGCCTCTTTCAGCGGTCCGGGTCTTTCATACTCCCCGCCCCGGCAGGCGGTCCGACTACCCACTACGGATCAAACCCCTCGTTCGCGATATAGACGACCTCGCCGCAATGCTTGCAATGGACCGCGTCGCGGTCATGCCGCACCAGGCCGCAATGGGTGCACTCGACCTCGGCCTTATCGGTGGGCGTGACGAGGGCACGCAGGAGGCGCAGGAAGAGCGTGACGCCGAGCAGCATGATGATGATCGGAAGGACACGGCCGGTCCATCCGACGAGGGTGATGTCGCCATAACCGGTCGTCGTCAGGGTTGTGACGGTGAAATAGAACGCGTCGAGATAGTTCCTGATATCTGACCCGGCCTTGTTGACCTGGTCGGCATAGACCAGCGCCGACATGATGAAGAGGAAGACCACGACATTGATAGCGCGTTCAATGACGACACGGTGCATCCGCATGTATCGCGAGAGCGGGCTTTCATCCCTCAGGAAACTGAAAGCCCTCGCAATCCTCAGGGCCCGGATGATACGCAGGAAGGCATAGTTCTGCGAAACAAAGGGCGCGAGCATAGAGACAACCACGATCACATCGGCAATGTTCATGAAACGGGTGAAAAAGCGCCGCTTGGTCGGGGCTATGTAGAAGCGCGCGGCGAGGTCCAGCGCAATGATCGTGCCGATCACATAGTCAAGCCAGAAATGCTCGCCCGGCGTGCCGAGGAAGGGCGAGACCAGGAAATAGCTGATCGTCGCCACGTCGAATATAAGCACGCCCCAGCGGAAAGTGACCGGCCATTGGCCAACACCTTCGTAGAGCCAGATCAGCGCACGCCTCAGGCCCATCGGCTTTTCCGCCTTGTCGGTCACGCCGCCCGCTCCGTGCACCGGTTCGCCTCAGCGCTACACAGCGCCGGCGAGGTCTTTAAGGACGATGTACCAGTGATCGAGACCGCCATAGAATGAGTCCACTGCGAGGCGTTCGTTGAGGCCGTGGGCGAAGGTGTCGTTCGGCTTGGCGCCGCTGCCATCGATGCCCAGCGTGTCATAGCCGAGATTTCGGTAGAACAGACCATCGGTCCCCCCGGACGACATGTGAGGCAGGATCGGCAGCCCTTCAAGGCCGCGTGCGGCGAGCGCCTTGGCTATCGCCGCCATCACCTCATCCGGCAGGTTCGATTCCGGGCTCTCGACGAGGTCGGAGATCAGATTGAACGCGACGCCGTCATTGCCGACGACCTCTTTCAAAGTCTGCTCGGTGGCGGCGATGCCGACGCCCGGGAAGATGCGGCAGTTGATCGTCGCTGTCGCGCGCTGCGGCAACGCATTCTCGGCGTGGCCGCCGCGCAGCATCGTGGCGATGCAGGTTGTGCCGGTCGAGCCGACCGTTTCCGGGTTGGCACGCAGCGCGGCAATGGCCGCTTCGTCGGCGGGATTGCTGGCGAAAGCGAGCATGGCCTCGCCCAGCGGTCCGGGCGTCTGTGCGCCGGCCGACCTGAAGGAGGCGAGCGTCAGCGGGCTGTGCATGACCGGGAACCTGTAAGCCTCGATCTTCTTCAGTGCATCGGCGAGTTCGTAGATGGCATTGTCCACCCGCGGCGTTGACGAATGACCGCCGGGATTGGAGACGGTCAGCTCAAACGTGGCATAGGTCTTCTCGGCGCCCTGCACGCCGTAGAGCAGCGCCTTGCCATTCTCATCGAGTGTCAGGCCGCCGGCGTCGGCATTCAGCACATAGGCCGGCTTTATCTTTTCGTCCGTATACTGCGCCTGGGCGCGGGTAGAAATCATGCCGGTTTCTTCGTCACCCGAGAGGATCATGACGAGATCGCGGTCCGGCTTGAAGCCTTCGGCCCTGAGGCGGAGGAAAGTTGCGACGAGGCTGGTGACGCCGTACTTGTTGTCGGCGGTTCCGCGCCCGAAGAAGTAGCCGTTCTCCTCGATCAGCTCGAAGGGATAGCGCGTCCAGGTGTCCGGCAGCGCATCGACCACATCCATGTGGGCGAGGAGGACGATGGGCTTCTGCTTCGGCGTACCTTCGGCGCGGTACCAGACCATCAGGCCCTGAACGAGTTCGCCCTCGATCTCGTAATCGGTCACCTCAATGTCGGCATCGGCAAAGCCGCCAGCCTTCAGCTCACGGACGAGATAGTCAACTACGACCGGTACATTCCCCTGGCCTTTGGCCGAGCGGACTTCAACGACGGTCTGATAGATCTCGCGCGCCCGCAATTCGAAGGCGGTGCGCTCTTCGGCGAGGGCGGCGGGAGCGGCCAGCATGAGCGCGGCGTACAGAAGAAGGCCGGGGGCGAAGCGCAGGGGGGGGGTCCTTTAGGTGTGCGGGCGGGCGAGCGCCCCGGATTGACAGGCCACCAACCTAGGACGGAATCTCCGGGCAGGGCAACTCCTGTCGCGGCGAAGCCCGTTGAATAGCCGTATCAGCCTACAGGCTCCAGCGTTTCATTGAAGCGGACGGGTTGGCCGGCGCCCTTGCGGGTGATTTCGCCGTCCCGCATGATGAAGCTGCCGCGCACGATGGTGGCGACGGGCCAGCCGGTGGCTTCGAAGCCGTCAAACGGGGTCCAGCCGCATTTGGACTTTGACCATTGGGCGGTGATCGTTTCCTTGCGCTTCATGTCCACGACCGTGAAGTCGGCATGGTAGCCTTCGGCGATGCGGCCCTTGTCGGCGAGGCCGAAGACGCGTTGCGGACCGGCGCTGGTGAGTTCGACAAACCTCTGCAGGCTGAGCTTTCCGTCGTTCACATGTGTCAGCATGACCGGCACCATGGTCTGCACGCCGGGCATGCCGGAGGGTGAAGCAGGATAGGGCCGCGCCTTCTCTTCCTTTGTATGCGGGGCATGGTCGGAGCCCATCACATCGACGATGCCGGCATTGATCGCGCGCCAGAGCGCGTCGCGGTGGCGGGCTTCGCGGATCGGCGGGTTCATCTGGGCGTAGCCCTTGAGGCGCTCGTAGCAGTCGGGCGCGGCGAGCGTCAGGTGCTGCGGCAGGCATTCGACCGAGGCGACATCTTTTGCGTCGCGGAGGATATCGAGTTCCTCGGCGGTGGAAATGTGCAGCACGTGGATGCGCTTGCCAGCGGCCCGGGCGATGCGCAGGAGGCGTTTGGTGGACATGACGGCGGTTTCGACGTCACGCACTTCGGGGTGGCTGGTCCAGTCGCCGGTGCGGGCGAGCGGGCGGCGTTCGGCGAGGCGGTACTCGTCCTCGGAGTGGAAGGCGGCGCGGCGCTTGATCGCCTTGATGACCGCTTCGACGCCGGCATCGTCGTGGACCAGCAGGTCGCCGGTGGAGGCGCCCATGAAGACCTTGACGCCGCAGCAGCCCACCATCCGCTCCATCTCGGGCAGCAGGTCCGTGTTGGTATGGGTCGCGCCGGCATAGAAGGCATGGTCGATGTCCATGCGGCCCCTCGCGCGGGCGAGCTTGTCAAGCATCAGGTCCGGCGTGATCGTGGACGGGTTGGTGTTCGGCATCTCGAACACGGCAGTGACGCCGCCGAGGGCGGCAGAGCGCGCTTCGGTCTCGAGGTCGGCTTTGTATTCGAGGCCGGGCTCGCGGAAGTGAACCTGAGTATCGAGCACGCCTGGCAGGATGTGAAGGCCCGCCGCGCCGTAGATTTCGCCGGCGGCGGACTGAGAGAGATCGCCGATCCGGGCGATGCGTTCGCCGATGATGCCGATATCGGTGCGGGCTTCGCCGCCGGGGGTGACGACGGTGCCGCCGCGCAGGATCAGGTCAAAAATCTGGGTCATGGCGCATATTATCGCGCCAGCGCAAAGAAAAGTCACGCGAAGGCGGTGTCGCACAGCCCTGGTTTCCGGGCGCAGCGGAAGCTGGCCGGGTGATTCTTTGCTGATCGGATTTTCCGTTCAACCCGGCGCAAGCCGCAATCCAGTCACGCGGCTTTGCAGCGGGCCTGAAGCCCGGGTCGCGGCTTGCGCCGGGATGATTGCCAATTCGATAGCCTGAATCGTGGGGTGAGGGCAGCGCCCCCTTCCTGCTTTGCCTGAGATTGCGCTCGCCTCAGGCGTGGTGCCGTTCCTGTCCGGCTCGCTGCTGAAGAGCACGCTGGCGGTGGCAGCGATGCCCGGCGCAAAGGCCTGATGACGGCGGGCGGCTGAGGGCCTAGAACGGGCCGATGCACCGCCTTCCCAACCGTTCCATTCTCGTCCTTTCCGGTCCCGACACGCTTGCTTTGCTCGAGCGTACGGTGACGCATACGGTGGCGGACTGGGCAGAGGGCGAGGCGCGGTATGGCGCGCTGCTGACGCCGCAGGGCAAGATCATTGCGGACTATATTGCACACCGGACCGCCGAGGGCGTGCACATCGACGTGCATGCCGAGGCGGCGGAGGACCTCCTGAAACGGCTGAAAATGTTCCGGCTGCGCTCGGCGGTGGAGATCGCGCGGGACGAAGGGCTGGTGCCTGCGGCGAGCGTCGTGGGCGCGCCCGATCCGCGCGGGGCGGCCTTGCCGCGGCGGGCGATTGTTCCGGCTGGCGAGGCGGCGGAGCTCCTGGCCGGCTGGGACGCGCTGGCGATTGCGGCGGGCGTGCCGGAATGGGGGCGCGACTACCGCGCGGCGGAGGTGTTCCCGACCGACATCAACATGGATCTGATGGGCGGCATCGATTACAAGAAGGGCTGTTTTGTCGGCCAGGAAGTGGCAAGCCGGATGAAACGCAAGGCGTTGATCCGTAAACGGACGGTACGGGCGCGCGGCATCGGACTGGCGCCGGGCGCGGAGGCGCGCGCGGGCGAGAGCCTGCTCGGCACGGTGACGAGCGCGGCGGAGGGAGACGGTCTCGCGCTGCTGCGGACAGACCGGTTCGCGAAAGCGGTTCAGGCAGGCGAGGCCGTGACAGTGGGCGGCGCGCCGGCGGAGATTGACCGGGCGCCCTGGCTGGCCGCGGAACTGAAGGCGCTTACGGAGGCGGCCGATGAGTGAAGAGACGCTGTATTGCGGCTGGGCGCCGGTGAGCGACCGGATTTACCGCGATTATCACGATACCGAATGGGGCGTGCCGGAGCGTGACCCGCGGGCGCTGTGGGAGAAGCTGCAGCTGGACGGGATGCAAGCGGGCCTGAGCTGGATCACGATCCTCAGGAAGCGCGAATCGATCCGGGAAGAGTTCGATCAGTTTGATCCCGAGCGGCTGGCGCGCTGGACACCGAAACGGGCGGCGAAGGCGATGGAAAACCCCGGCATCATCCGCAGCCCGAAGAAGATCGACGCGGTGATCGGCAATGCGCAGGTCTTCCTGGCGATGAGGGACTCCGGAGAGGATTTTTCCGAGTATTGCTGGGGCTGGGTGGGCGGCAAGACGGTGGACGGCCAATGGGAGAACTTCCGGCAGGCGCCGACCTTCACGGAATGGTCGGCGGCGATGTCGAAGGACCTGAAAAAGCGGGGCTTCAGGTTTGTCGGCCCGACGATCGTCTACGCATGGGCGCAGGCAGTTGGCATGGTCAATGACCATGAGCTAAGCTGCCCGCGGCACAGAGAGGTGAGGAAGACCAGATGAAGACCATGATGATGCTTGCCGCGATCGGGCTTGCGGCGTCTGCCGGCGCCTGCCGGTCGAGCGCGCCGCCGCCGGCGTATGCCAATCCGGTGGAGGCGTGCGCGGGCGAGGCCACACAGGCCGAGCGCGACGCGTGCATGAAGGATGTAGTCGCCGACGTGGCGCTGTCGGTGAAGCGCGAAGCTCAGCGCAAGCCGCCCAGATGAGGCGCGGCCTGGCCCGTGTGGCGGGGCTGGTTGCCCTGACGGCGCTG
>CALGEF010000094.1 GCA_937881755.1 uncultured Acidobacteriota bacterium | reverse complement strand
AGCGGCTACAATCCCGGGAGCAGCGGCGGAAGCGGCTACAATCCTGGAAACAGCGGCGGCAGCGGCTACAATCCCGGGCAAAGCAGTGGCAGCGGTTATAATCCTGGAAACACCGGCGGCAGCGGGTACAATCCAGGACAAAACGGCGGCGGTTATAATCCAGGCTATAACAACCGGAATTTTGTCACCGTATATCGCGACCCCCGCTTCCGCGGCAGCTCTGTGCGATTTGATGGCGGGATTGATAATCTCAAAGACAGCGGCATGAACGACGAGATCAGTTCGATGCGGGTTACCGGGAGCTGGTTAGCCTGCTCGGATCCGTATTTCCGGGGGAAATGCGAGACCTTTGACGCCGATGTCAGCAAGCTCAAAGACTTTGGTATGAACGACAATATTTCGTCTTTACGACCGCTGCGCTGATGGGGTCTCCGGTATTCTCACCCATAGGGGCCGGACTCCGGATCCGGTAAGCCCTGCCAGGGTTGCAGTGATTGATTAACACGATAGCTGCGGACGTGGTCGTCAGATCCGGACGAGCACATATCGACAGGACGGACGGGCGGCGGCGCTGCGACCTGACCCTTCAGGCCAGTCTCAGGCCATGGCGCCTGCCGAGGCCCCTGGAGACCCGGCGCTGATCCCCGTCCTCGTTCAGATTGTCCTGCCGGCGCCGCTGCGTCCGCCGGGCTCGAAACAGGCATGGCTCCAGCGCGTGATCACATGGACAGCCTCCCGGGCAATATCTCCGACGTACGCAGGCCTCGCGGAGGGGAGCGTCCAATGGAGTGGCGGAAATTCGCTGACGGAGCGCTTCGGGCGCGCGGACCGCAAGGGTCTGCGCGCGCCCGAAGCGCTGTTGGCGGGAGGGCTGGTCATCGGACAATCCGGGCCAGGGTTGTGTTGCGACACGCAACTCCAGACGAGGATCGAATCCGATGACCGACAATACCCTGCCCCAACTTCTGGCCGCTATCCAGAACAGTGATGACGGCGATTTTCTGCGCACCCTGGCCGCGACGGGCGCGCTGGGCCAACGCATCGAGCGTCTATAGCCACGACGGTAGGGCGCGGTCGTGGTGCCCGGTCATTGTTTCAGGTTTAAATGCGAGGAGGGCACTGACAGCAACCTGGAACGGACGCTGACTTCAAGAAAACTGTCTCACGCGGACGCTGGCATCCCGCGCAGCGGTGCGCGCCTTTCTGACCCCGGCGCTCCGCCTTCGATTGCTAAGGTGATAGAGCTTGCTCAACGCTTCGGGAGCTGCGAACTTCAGGTTTACCGGCCGGCCACTCAGGCAGTGTTGCGTGCAGAACTTCAACTCGTTTCCAGTCCGGTCAAGGAGCGTTCCCGATGTATGCACCCCGTCTTCTGCTGGCCGCATCCGCGTTTTTCCTGAGCGCATGTGCCGGTGTAGAACTGCCTGCATCCGGATCGCCCGGCGAGACGATTGCTCAAACCCCGGCAGAAGCGCCCGCAACCCTGTTGCCGTATCAATCGTTCATGCTGGACAACGGATTGACGGTCCTTTTCCATGTGGACCGTTCGGACCCTGTCGTCGCCGTATCCCTGACCGCACACGTTGGATCGGGCCGCGAAAAACCCGGCCGGACGGGGTTTGCGCATCTGTTCGAGCATCTTCTCTTCCTCGAGTCGGAAAACCTGGGGCAAGGCGGACTCGACCGGATGTCCGCGCGGATTGGCGGGTCGGGGGCCAACGGCTCGACCAGCCGCGACCGGACGAATTATCTGCAGACAGTCCCCAGTGACGCCCTCGAAAAGATGCTTTGGGCAGAGGCGGACAAGCTCGGATGGTTCATCAATACGGTGACTGAGCCTGTGCTCGCCAAGGAGAAGGAAGTCGTCAAGAACGAGAAGCGTCAGGGCGTTGACAACCGGCCCTACGGCCACACGCTCTACGTACTGCACAAAGCGCTCTACCCGCAATCGCATCCCTACAACTGGCAGGTCATCGGTTCGCTCGAAGATCTGCAGGCCGCCACGCTGGAAGACGTCAAGGAATTCTTCCGTGCCTGGTACACGCCGAACAATGTCACCCTCGTCGTGGCGGGAGATTTCGATCCCTCGCAAGCCCGCATCTGGGTCGAGAAGTATTTCGCCGAGATTCCGCGCGGCCCTGAAATTGTTCCTTTGGAGGCCCGACCCGGCATCGTTTCTGAAACGGTCCGCCTGTTGCATGAGGACAATTTCGCGAAGCTGCCTCAGCTGACCATGGTCTGGCCGACGGTTGAGCAGTATCATCCGGACAGCTACCCGCTCGCGGTGCTCAGCCAGCTGCTGACCGATGGTAAGGAAGCGCCCCTCAATGAAGTGCTGATTGATGAGGCAAAGCTTGCCGCCTCGGTCGCCAGCTTTCCCTATGACAGTGAACTGGCCGGCGAACTGCTCCTGCAGGTCAGCGCCTTCAATGGCACGGATCTTGATCAGGTTGCTGGCGCGATTGATGCAGGCTTTGCCCGCTTTGAAGCCGAGCCGATCACCGCTGACGATCTGCAGCGCATCAAGACGCAGCAGGAAGTGGCCTTTTACAAAGCGCTCAGCAGTGTGCTCGGCAAAGGCGCGCAGCTTGCCCAGTACAGCATCTTCGCTGGCAACCCGGGATATATCGACGAAGACCTTGCCCGCTTGCAGGCCGTGACGGCCGAAGACGTCCGGCGCGTCTACGAGACCTACATCAAGGATAAGCCGTTCATCGCCGCAAGCTTTGTCCCGAAGGGCGCGCCGGACCTGGCGCTGGAAGGCTCGGTTCAGGCCGAAGTCGTTATTGAGCCCATTGTGCAGGGCGCCGAAGCCGAAGTCGATCTGACGCAGCCGGTCAGCTACGCGCGCACACCCTCACTGATCGATCGCAGCGTTGAGCCGCCTTACGGCCCTGCTCCAAAGCTGTCTGCGCCAGACGTCTGGAAAGACATGTCGGAAAACGGGATCACGGTCTTCGGGATCTCGGATGACGAGTTGCCGACGGTGCGTTTTTCCATCGTGATGAAGGGCGGGCATTTGCTCGACACGCCGGAAACGGCGGGGACTGCCAATCTACTCGCCGAGATCCTGCTCAAGGGCACGGCGACGAAGACGCCGGCCGAACTCGACAAGGCGTTTGCACTGCTGGGGGCGAACGTTTCGGCCAGCGTGACGGCCGAGACCTTCGAGATCAACGGCGAAACACTCGCCCGCAACTTTACGCCGACGATCGCCCTGATCGAAGAAGCGCTGATGGAGCCGCGCTGGGATACAGCCGAGCTGGATCTGGCACTTGCCCGCACGCGCGATGCCATCGACGCATCACGGTCCGAACCGAACGAGATTGCAGGATGGGCCTTCAGCTATGTGACCTACGGGCCCGCAAGCATGCGGGCGCTCAGCCTGCTTGGCAGCGAAACCGCTCTGGCCGGTATCGATCTGGAAGACCTCAGATCCTGGCGTGCGCGTAATCTTTCTCCCCACCTGACGAGCGTGCGCGTGGTGGGCGATGTCAGCGCCGAAGACGTCAGGGCAGCGTTGCAGGGTCTGTCCACACGCTGGCGGAAGGTCGACATCACCTTGCCGCAGGAAGCGGCGACCGCGTCGCCCGAAGCCTCAAAGATCTACTTCTACGATATCCCGGGCGCCTCGCAGTCCGTTCTGCGGTTTGGCTATCCCTCACTGAAGCGCATGGATCCTGACTACGATCTGGCCGGCGTGATGAATTACCGGCTCGGCGGCGGCGGGTTTGCCTCGCGGCTGACGCAGGAACTGCGCGAAGGTAAGGGCTACACTTACGGCATCGGGTCAGATTTCACTGCAACGGCCGGCGAAGGCACGTTCATGATTTTCAGCGGTGTCAGGTCCAACGTGACACTTGAGGCCACGCAGCTCGTTCGCGACATCATGGCCGACTATGCATCGACCTTCACGCAGGAAGACCTCGATGTCACCCGCGGTTTCTTCATCAGGAGTCAGGCCCGGCGATTTGAGTCTCTGGGCGCCAAGCTCGACGTCCTGTCGGAAATAGCCGGCTACGATCTGCCGAACGACTTTGTGGTCCAGCAGGTGGCGGCTGTGGAAGCCCTCACACTTCCTGAAATCCAGGCGCTTGCAGGCAAGTTGATCCGGCCGGATGCGATGAATTATGTCATCGTCGGAGATGCAGCAACGCAGCTGCCACGCCTGAAATCGCTCGGCTTCGGAGATCCGGTTGTGATCAACGAAGCCGTGGATGCCCTGACGCGTTAGACCGGTGGCCTGGGGCGTCGCGGCCGGCAGACTTTTGGTTCACGCCGTCAGAGTTGCAATGCGCTGGCGCGCCACAGCACGGCGCTTTCGATGTCCGGCGATGTACAGATATTCCGCTCTGCGACTGGCGATGACCCTATCGGTCAAGCGCAGAGACGCCTGCTCTTGGGCAAACGCGAAGAAAACCCGCGTGCGCTGACATCGCCCCGCTGAAACCAATGATGCGAAATGATAAAGCCATGTGACCGGAACAGAGAGTTAAGCAGACCTGCGTTCGAGAGACCGTCCGAGCCAGACCGCGAGGTTTGCTTTCAGTGCGTCTATGACGATTGGCTTCGAGACGAAGCCGTCCATCCCGGCACCGCGATAGCGTGCCTCACTGTCATTCAAGACGTGCGCAGTGACTGCGACAATCCGTGCGGTAACCTCTCGACCTTCTTGCCGCTCAATTTCACGTATCGCGGCCGTCGCCTCAATGCCGCTCATCTTCGGCATGGAGACGTCCATCAGGATGACTTTCGGGCTCAATTGCTTCCAAGCTGAAACGGCAGCTTCTCCGTCACTGACGATTTCATAGGTCAGGTCGAGCGAGCCAAGAAGGGCCCGCATGACGGTTTGATTCACCGCATTGTCTTCAGCCACCAGAACGTCAACGAATCTGCCTGTAGTTTCTGTTTGCGGCGGCCCGGGAGCAACACCGGGCACCGACTGCAATGTGGATTTACCGCCGGATGGATTAAGACCGTTCTGCCGGGCGGTTGCATTCGCAATCGCGTTGAACAGGTCCGATTGGCGGGCGGGCTTCAGAATTGTTTCCGTGACATCCATCTGCGCAAAGCGCGCGGCAAGACTTGGCGAATCAACCGAGCTCAGGACGATGACAGGGGTATTCCGGTAGGTTGTGGTTTGGCGCAGTTTCTGAAGGACCTGCTCTCCGTCCAGGTGGGGCATCTGATAATCGAGGATAATCAGGTCGACCTTGACGCCGCGCCGTTCGGCTTCC
>CALGEF010000093.1 GCA_937881755.1 uncultured Acidobacteriota bacterium | reverse complement strand
TCGGGTCTGCGGTGACAATCGCGCCCCCCGGCGCAAAGACATCGAGCATTGCGCGCATCACCTCTGGCTGGCTCGGGGCGAGATGGACCCCCCGTGCGCGGCGCCAGGACTGGGGAACCTGCGACCCGGTCAGAGGGTGGCGCACGCGAAAGTCGGAATAGCTGATCTCGCCGGGCGCCGTGCGACGTCCGAGCAGTTCGCGCCAGCGTGCGACCTCGACAGGCGTCAGATGGTCAGTCGGGAAGCCGGCCTCCGACAGGCTATCGGGCGGGCTCGACAGACCTTCCTCACGACGGCCCTCGGCGTCGTAGATGAACCAGTTGCAGGAGCTGAGCCGCTCGTCCGACCAGGCCACGCCGCCAAGGTCGATGCCATTCTGCTCAAGCCATGCGATGGTCGCCCGCGGATAGGTTTCGACAGCGCAACTCACAAGGCCGACCCGCGGCGCCCACATCAGCGCACCAACCGCCGAATAGGCGCCGTTGCCACCCGCCTGTGCCAGCGCGACTTGCCCGTCGGCTGAAATGACGTTGTCGACCGTCAGCCCCCCGACCGTGATCAGCTCCGGCGCCACTTCACCCCCCGAGGCGCGGCGCACCGAGGCCCAGCGCGTCGCGCTCGACCGCGGCGTGGTATCCGAACAGGTGCAGCGGCACACTGTATAGGATCGGTGCTGTCTGCCAGGCCACGGGCGGCAGATGCCATACGACATCTGCGATCTCGGCGATCTCGGTCTCGCCCTCGGGCACCAGCGCGATGCACAAGCCCTCGCAGCCCCGGCTCATGATCGCGGTTTCCACGGCACGGGTATGGCTGGCTGCATCGGGCGCCAGAAGGAACATCGGGTCGCCGGCCTTCTGTGTGCGGTAGTGGTGATATTCCTCGAGCGGGAAGGCATAGGCGTGGATGGGCGCCAGTTCCTTGAGCTTGGCCGCACCGAAGGCAGCGGGGGCGTAATGCGGGCCGGCGCCGGCCAGCAGCACGAGATCGGCTCGTGCCAGCCGCGCCGCGAGTGCTCGGGCGGGTTCGAAAAGTGCCTGTGCCACGGCATCGACAAGACCGGGCAGGTCATCGAGTGCCTCGCGCAGCGAAGCTGTGTCCTGTCCGCGCGCCTCGGCGACCGACGCGAAGAGGGCGAGTTTCAACGCCATTGCCGCTGTGCTGGACTGGGTCGGCCATCCGCCACGAGTGGCGCGGATGTGCAATGCGCCCGGGAATTCCTCCATCAGCGGCGATCCGAGCGTGTTCGACAGACCGATCGCGTAAGAGCCGCGGGCCTCGGCAGCCTTCATTCCTTCGATTACCGGTTCGGTCTTGCCGCTGGAGCTGAGACCGATCACCACGGTCTCGGCGTCTGTCACCTCGAGCCCGTAGGTGGCAAAGTCGAAGGCCTCGCACGGTTCGCAGACTGCGCCCAACATCCTTTCGGCTACGTGGCGGACCCCGTGGCCCGAGATCCAGCTGTCGCCGCAACCCACCATCGCAATGCGCCGGATGGGTCGGTCGGCAAGATCGGCGGCGATCTGGGCCAGCGGGGCGGCGTTGGCCTCCAGCGTCGCGCGGATCGCGTCACCTTGTGACATCATCTCGGTTCGCGTGAGCGCGACGCGGCGGAACCGCTCGGGATCGCCCGCGGCATCGGAGGACGATTCGCGTCGGATCTCGTGCAGGCGTTGCTCAATACTCACGTTGCTCTTCCTTTCGTGTATTCCTATGGCGGCGGGCGACCGCGCCGGTGGCAAAATGCTTCACTTTCGGTATCTGTCACTTAAAAAAGAAACACAAGACTACATTGAGAGGTTCCAGTCATGTCCGACGTCAGTCAGACGGCGCAGATTAATCCCAGGCACGAACGCATTCTTGAAATGCTGCGCAGCGACAGGGTGGTGGAGGTGGCCAGGCTTTCCGAGGTGCTCGGTGTCTCGGCGGTAACGATCCGCTCCGACCTTGATGCGCTGGAACGGCGGATGCTCCTGCGCCGGATCCGGGGCGGGGCAACATCCGTGCAGGCGGCGCGCTTTGTTCGGCCCATCGAATTGCCCAGCCAGAGCTTTGGCGAGGAAAAGGAGCGAATCGGCGCCATGGCTGCGCGCATGGTCCGCGACGGCGAGACGATCATCCTGGACGCCGGGACAACGACGCGCGCGATGGCGCTGGCGCTGCCGGCCGACCTGAGGGATGTGGTCGTCATCACCAACAGTCTCGATATCGCGATTTCGCTCGAAGGCCACGCCGGTGTGGCGGTCATGCTGACGGGCGGCACGATCAAGAAGACCGGGCGCAACCCACGCTCGCGGTCGCTAATCCCGCCGTTTGCGGGGCTTGTCCTGGCGCAACTGAACGCTGATTGCGCCTATCTGTGTTGCGGCGGGATCGATGCCGAGCGCGGCTTTACCAACGCGCATTTCGAGGAAATCGAGATCAAGCGCGCCATGCTCTCCGCCGCCCGGCGGGTCGTCGTCGTGGCCGACCACGGCAAGATCGGTCATGTGGCGGGGGCCCGAATCGCTGGCATTTCCGAAGTCTCGACGCTGGTGACAGATGCAGGCGCGGAGCCCGCAGATGTCTCTGATCTGACGGCTGCGGGCCTGGATGTGATCCTCGCCTGAGGCGTGAGTTGCCGATTTTTTGGGCGACCGCGCAGAGTGCTGTTCACCAAATCTGCATTCTTGCTTGACCGGTAGAATTTCTTGCGAAAGATTTCGAATATACAAAAAACATAACTAGTCGCGGACCAATGCGTGCGGGAACCCGTGCATGACCACATCACAAGGAGCTGACGAATGAGACTGACCCGAAGGACGGTGCTGGGCGGGCTTGCCGCCACGACAACGCTGGCGAGCCCCACGATCCTGCGCGCTCAGACACGCGAACTTGTCATGATTGGCTATGGCAACGATCAGGATGCGCCGCTGATTGCCGCCGGCGCGGAGCTGGGGCGCCGCCATCCCGGCGTGAGCCTCCAGGTGATCGGTGGGCTTTCGGCCGAGGCGCTGGCCCAGATCAAGGCGGCACGCGGAAACTCGCCCTATGATCTTGCGGTGATGGGCTCTCCCGCAATCATCAATGCGCTTGCCGAAGAGTTGGCCATGGCTCCGTACAGTCTTTGTGTAAT
>CALGEF010000092.1 GCA_937881755.1 uncultured Acidobacteriota bacterium | reverse complement strand
TCGGGAAAGCACCGACGAAATCGAGCTTCGAGAGGTCTTCGAACTCGACGCCGGGCACATCCTTCAGCTCGCCGCCAAACACGATGTGGAGGAGTTGTTTGCCGGATTGATCCTTGGCGGGCATCTTTCGGGGCTCCTTTTTTTCGGGCGCAGTCTGTGCCGCGGCCCGCGCCTGCGGGTCCGGGATGCGCACATATCCTGCGCGGCGCACTAACAAAGGATGAAGCGCCTTGCCAGAGGCGAGGACACTGCGCTGGGCCGGAATCGCCCGGTTGAACACCAGCTGCTCGCCTGCATGGGTGGTCGCCTGCCCGCCAGCCTCGGTGATCAGCACCGCACCAGCGGCAAGGTCCCAGTCCGCCTTTTCAGCCAGCACCAGGACGGCGTCCCAGTCCCCGGCGGCCACGAGGGCGAGCCGCAGCAGGGTCGCGTTCGGCTTCGGCCGGGCAAGATGCACTTCCGGCCAGGGCTGGCGCCAGCCGGGATGGGTGATCATGCCTTCGTTCGTGATCAGGCGGCTGCCCGCTTCCTGGCCTTGCGCGGTGACCTGCAGGGCTGCGCCGTTGCGCCGGGCCCCCGCCCCGCGCCGGGCTTCGTAGAACTGGCCGAGAGCGGGGGCGTAGACCACACCTGCGACCGCTTTGCCGTCTTCGACGATGGCGAGGCCGATGCACCAGTCCGGTGTGCCGTCCATATAGGCGCGGGTGCCGTCGATCGGGTCAACCACCCAGCAGCGTGATTTCTGCCGCGCATCAGGATCGTCCAGCGTTTCTTCCGACAGCCAGCCATATTCAGGCCGGGCCGACTGCAGCGTGGAGGCGCAGAGCCGGTTGACGGCGAGGTCGGCCACTGTGACCGGGCTTCCGCCCGTCTTGTTCCAGAATTCCGCGCCGCCCTTGTGCAGGTAGGACATCGCAAGATCGCCCGCTTCCTGAGCCAGGCGGCAGAGCAGCGCCGCATCTTCTTCGAGCGTGCGCTCAGCTGCCTGCAAGGTTCATATCCTCGATGAGGATCGACGGGGCATCCCGCGTGCTGCGCAGTTCAAGGTCCGACGCGGGAATGAGGCGCGCAAACATGGACGCCAGATCGCCCGCAACGGTGACTTCCGAAACCGGATAGGCGGTCTCGCCGCCCTCGAACCAGAAGCCTGCGACGCCGACGGAGTAATCACCTGTGTTGGGATTGATCGAGGGGCCGAACATATCGGTGACCAGAAGGCCCTTGCCTGCCGACTTTGCGAGCGCGCCGGGAGACTGGTTGCCGGGGCGCAGGTAGACGTTGGAGGTGGAGACGCCCGGCGGATCGCCGAACCCGAGACCGGCGAACCCGTTCGGCGCGAGGCCGAGCTGGCGCGCGGTGGAGGTGTTGAGCAGCCAGCGGGTCAGGCGCCCGTCCTCGATGAGATGCGCCTCCGCCACCGGCAGGCCTTCGCCGTCATGCGCGCGGCTGCCCATGCCCAGCGGGCGATGCGGATCATCGGTCAGGTAGATACCCCTGGCGAAGACCTGCGTCCCCATCTTGTCTTTCAGGAAGCTGACACCCCGCGCCACAGATGGCCCGGAGATCGCGCCGAGGAAGGCGCCCAGCAGGCTGTCGGAGACGCGCCGGTCGAAAATGACGGCGGCTTTCTGCGTCTCGATCTTGCGGGCGCCGAGGCGGGCGATGGTTCGCTCGCCGGCCGTCCTGCCGATTGCATCCGCAGCCGGACGATCCTTCGTGAAGCGGACAGACCAGCTGTCATAGTCGCGCTCCATCTGGCCGTCTTTCTCGGCCACCGCCGAGAGGCCGAGGCTGGTGGACGTACCGGTTTTCCAGGACCTGAACCCATTGGTCGCCGCGACCCAGCGCTCGGACCGGTTCCAGGACGCGCCGCACCCTGCGACGGTCTTGATGCCCGCCACCGCAAGGGCGGCGGCTTCGGCAGCAATCGCCTCGCGCTCCAGCACATCGGCTGGCACTTCGGGCTCGCCTGACAGGTCCATGTCGACATTGCCCGGAGCGAGCTGTCCGGGCTCCGGCAGGCCGCAATACCTGTCTTCCGGCACCGCGCGGGCCATCGCCACGCAGCGCTCGGTCAGCGCCTTCAGGCCGCCTGGCGAAAGGTCCGCGCCGGAGACGCTGGCCTGGCGTTTGCCGAAGAAGCAGCGCAGCGCCGCGCTGGCGCTTTCCTCACGCTCGATGCTTTCCAGCCTGCCGTCGCGCACGGAGACACTGACGCCGTCTGCCACGCCGATCCGGGCGTCCGCCGCGCTGGCGCCCGCCTTCAGGCAATTCTCGAGAAGCCCGGCCAGAAGCTCTGCCGGAGGAATACTGAAACCTGTCATGTGCGCTAAATGGACCGCGCTGCGGCGGCGCGCAACAGCGTAGCGTCAGACGAGCGCGGCGTAGACGGCAAAGGCGCCGATGCCGAGCATGCCCAGCCAGCTGAACACCATTCCGAACTGGCGCGCCCAGAGGACGGTTGCCGAAAGGCCCAGTGCATGCAGCACGCGGCCGAGGGTGAACACCCCGCCGAGGACGTGAATAGCCCAGACCGGAACGGCGAGCAGCGCCAGCACAATCAGTCCCAGCATCGAGGCCGGAATGTACTCTGCGGCGTTGCCATGGGCGCGGATGCGCAGCTCCAGGTCGGGATCGCCGCCGGAGCCGAGCGACACCTTCGTGCGCATCCGGCTGCCAACAACGCGGATGGACAGCAGGAACAGGAGCAGGATGTTGATGCCGGTATAAAGCGCGGCGGCTGAAAGTGCGGTCATGGGTGGCCTCCCCGGGAAAAGGCCGCCAGGTTTCCCGGGCGGCCTCGTGTCCTGTTACTCGCCTGAAAGGCGAAACCTACATGTCCCGGCGCGCGTCCGGCAGGCGGTCGTTGATGTCGTCGCGGATGTCCATCAGCGTGACGATCAGGCCGCAGATGACGCTGGCCGCAACCCAGCCGCCGAAACTGAACACGGCAAAGTCGGCGACCTGTGCCAGCAGGCCCGAAAGGCCGATCAGCTCGCCGGTGAATTCACCCTTCTGGTAAATGCCAAGGGCGATACCGGCCACGATGATGGCTACGTAGGCCACATAGACCATGACCCGGAAACTGTTGATGATAATGAACTTCATGAGGATCCCCTTCCTGGTTGCGTCCTGTTCTAGGCCGTGCGCAGATCCGCGTCACGTTAGGCTTTTATGACTGCAGGCTCCGGGCCAGGCCCGCGCCGTCAGTTCGCTTATCCTCCCGTTGCGGCGGCATTGCCGCACATTTCAAGGTCGTTGGTAACCGCCGAGAAGGCAAGCAGATCCTCCACCGGCAGGCCGGTCATGTATTCCAGCATGTCCTGCTTTTCGCGGCCGGCGGCCTGGGCCACCTTCTTGAAAAGTTCAGGCGGCAGGTTTTTCTCGAGGGCGCCGGCAACGCACGTGCAGGTTGCCTCGGCTTCGCCCTTTTCGATACAGGTTGAAACGAGGGCCTGCTTGTCCGACGGACCAAGCGCGCTGCACCCGGCCAGCAGGGCCAGTGACGCTGCCAGAACCAAACCACGCATGCTAAGCCCTCCCGACGGTTTCTGACAAAGTGCTTGCATGATTTCCGGCGGCTGAAAAGCGCTATTCCCGGCGCAGCAGAGCGTCCAGCTGCAAGCCCTTGCCGAGTTGGCGGGCGAAGGCTTCCTTGACGGCGGCGCGGTCATAATCCTCGGCAACCCAGTCCAGGAAGGGCTTCCACTGGCCGGCCGGCTTGTCCGCATTGCAGGCCGCGTAGGTCTCGAAGACGGCGTCCAGGACGCCTGTCTTGCCATGCTTTATGTGCAGGTACTTGCCTGAAAGCTGCTCGACCGCTTCAGCAAAGGGCGCCCGCTCGCGCAGCAGTTTGTACAGGACCGCCATGATCCCGGCCCGGTCTGCGCCGGATTTGCAGTGCATCAGGGCGGGATATTCGATCCGCTCGAACAGGTCCCGGGCTGCAAGAATCGCCTCGCGGGTCGGCGGGTCGCGGGAAAACACCTGAAAATCAACGAGTTCAATACCGGCCCTGGCGCAGGCCTCCTTCTCGAGGAGGTAGTAGCCCTGGGTGCTGGGGCCTCGCAGGTTGAGGATCGTCCGGATGCCCCGCTCGGCTGCATGGGCTGCGACCTGGCGCGGCGAGGGCTGGTTGGACCGCCACATTTCGGGGGAAATCTGGTGCAGGTTGCGGAAGCGGGCGCGAAGGAACCCGTGGTCACCCCAGGTCAGTTCCCGCTGCGCCCGGGCCCGGCCCCCGGGCGTTGCGAGGTCGGCTGCCACGTGCGCCCGGCGCTTCTTTTTGGACCGCATCTTCACCATGGCCCCGCACCTAACGGCCAGCGCGTCGCGGGGCAAGCACAGCCATGCATGCGGATTTCCCGCCCGATTATCATTCTGTCTCAAAAAATTCTGATCCCGCCGCATCCGGCAGGGCCCCTGGCTGCATC
The DNA here is from genome assembly GCA_937881755.1 of uncultured Acidobacteriota bacterium. Lineage (GTDB taxonomy): Bacteria > Pseudomonadota > Alphaproteobacteria > Caulobacterales > Hyphomonadaceae > Hyphomonas. The sequence goes on along the minus strand of CALGEF010000092.1, from coordinate 905 downwards.
TTACAGGCAGGAACACCAGCAATCGTGCTGGAAGAGATTTGAACCGGAGCTCCCCATGGGTGTTGAAGTCCTCGTCCCCGTCGCCTTTTTCGGCACGATCATAGCCACCGTCTGGCTTGTCAGCTATTTCAATGGCCGCAAGCGCCTGACCATCCACGAGACGTTGCGCCACGCCATCGACAAGGGCCAGTCGCTTTCGCCGGAGCTGATGGACCGGATGTCGATGGTGACCGACCCGGTGCGCGCTGACCTTCGCCGCGGCGTGCTGTTCCTGGCTTTCGGCGCGGCCTTCGGTGTCCTCTCCGCCCTGATCGGCCATCAGGAAGCTGAAGCCCTGACCCCGATGCTCGGCGTTGCCACCTTCCCGATCTTCCTCGGGATCGCGTATATCGGCCTGTGGGCATTCGGCCGTGGCAAGTCAGAGACCTGATCTCCGGCTGGTTGCCTCAGGAGGGCGGGACATGCGCAGCGACCCTGATCTCGCCCACGCCGCAGCACAGGGTAACGAGGCAGCCTTTGCCGAGCTTGTGCGGCGCCACCAGGGCAAGGTGCGCGGGATGGCCCGCCGCCTCGCCGGCTCCGAAGCGACCGGCGACGACATCGCCCAGGTGACGTTCCTGACAGCATGGCAGAAAATCTCCACCTATGCCGGCGGAACCTTCAGTGCCTGGATCTGCACCATATGCTGGCGGGAATTCCTGCAATGGCGACGCCGGCAGAAAATGGAAATCGAGTTCGACGAGACGGCGGAGATCATCCCGTTTGATCGCTCGGCGGACCAGAACGAAATGCGGATGGACCTCACCCGCGCCCTGGAAACCCTCAGCGAAGCCCAGCGTGTCTGTGTGGTGCTGTGCGTCGCGACGGGACTGACCCATCAGGAGGCAGCTGACGTGACCGGCTGG
>CALGEF010000091.1 GCA_937881755.1 uncultured Acidobacteriota bacterium | reverse complement strand
CGTTTCGGGCGGCCGCCGGCCCCACCTCCAGGTGATGGCTGAGAAGGCCGGGGGTGCGCCGACCGATGTCGAGGACTGCGCCCGGCTAAGCCGCGCCATGGGCCCGGTCCTGGAAGAGGCCGACCCGATCTCGGAGGCCTACATCCTTGAGGTATCCACCCCCGGTATCGACCGGCCGCTCACCCGCCCCGGTGATTTCGGCCGCTGGATCGGTCACGCCGCCCGGATCGAACTTGCCCGTCCGATCGATGGCCGCCGCCGGTTCACCGGCACGATCGTGTCGGAAGGGGAGGACGGCGTGCATCTCGAGATCGACGACGAGACCGAACTGGTCGCCGGCGTCCACGAGATGAGCCGCGCGACCCTCGTGCTGACCGATGAACTGATCGAGGCCGCCCGCGCCGCAGGCAATCTGCCGCCGCAGCCGGACGAAGACGAAGACATGCTCGCCGATTTCGAGATCGACGAGTCCGATGACGACACAGATGAAGAAGAGACAGGAGATCTCCAATGACCACCGTAGGCGTGTCCGCCAACCGTCTTGAAATCCTGCAGATCGCGAAAGCGGTCGCGGAAGAGAAATCGATCGACCAGCGCATCGTCATCGAGGCGATGCAGGAAGCCATCGAGAAGGCCGCCAAGGCCAAGTACGGTCAGGAGCACGATATCCGTGCCCGGATCGACCCCGCGACCGGCGAGCAGACGCTGTGGCGCGTGCAGACGGTTGTCGCTGAGGAAAACTTCGAAGACGAGGCCAAGCAGCTGCGCCTTGCCGAAGCCAAGAAGATCGACGCCTCGCTGGAAGTCGGCAGCGAACTGAAGGAAGAGCTTCCGCCCTTCGATTTCGGCCGCGTCGCCGCCCAGACCGCCAAGCAGGTGATCACGCAGAAAGTGCGCGATGCCGAGCGGGAGCGTCAGTACAATGAGTACAAGGACCGTGTCGGCGAAGTCATCAACGGCATCGTCAAGCGCGTCGAGTATGGCCACGTGATCGTTGACCTTGGCCGCGCCGAAGGCATCATCCGCCGGAATGATGGTATCCCCCGCGAGAACTTCCAGCCGAACGACCGCGTCCGCGCCTATCTCTACAAGGTCAGCCGTGAGCTGAAAGGCCCGCAGATCTTCCTGTCGCGCGCAGCGCCGGACTTCATGCGCAAGCTGTTCGCCCAGGAAGTGCCGGAAGTCTATGAAGGCGTTATCCAGATCAAGGCCTGCGCCCGCGACCCGGGCTCGCGCGCCAAGATCGGCGTGATCTCGAACGACAGCTCCATTGACCCCGTCGGCGCCTGCGTCGGTATGCGCGGCGCGCGCGTGCAGGCGGTGGTCGGCGAGCTCTCGGGCGAGAAGATCGACATCATCCCCTGGAACTATGACGCCGCCACGTTCATCGTGAACGCGCTGCAGCCGGCCGAAGTCTCGAAAGTGGTGCTCGACGAAGACGAGCGCCGCGTTGAAGTTGTCGTTGCCGACGACCAGTTCCCGCTGGCCATCGGCCGGCGCGGCCAGAACGTGCGCCTCGCCTCGCAGCTGACTGGCTGGCAGATCGACCTGATCACGGAGTCGGCAGACTCCGAGCGCTACCAGAAAGAATTCCAGGAGCGCACGAGCCTTTTCATGAAAGCTCTGGATGCGGACGAAACGCTCGCCCAGCTCCTCGCCTCGGAAGGCTTCGAATCGGTCGAGGAGATCGCCTTCGTTGCGCCGGAGGACTTCATTACTATCGAAGGCTTCGACAAGGACGTGGCCGAAGAGCTGCAGGAACGCGCCCGCGAATTCCTGGACCGCGTCGCCGTCGAGAACGACACCAGGCGCCGCGAACTCGGTGTCGAGGACGACGTGATGGAACTCGACAGCATGACGCCGTCCTTTGCCGTGAAGCTCGGCGAACAGGGTGTGAAGACGGTGGAAGACGTTGCCGGCCTCGTGCCGGACGACATCACCGGTTACCGCGAGCCCGGTCCGGACGGCAAGCCTGTCTGGGTCGAAGGCATCCTCAAGAAGGGCGAGATGCGCAAGGACGACGCCCAGATGTTCATCATGAAGGCCCGTGTCATTGTAGGCTGGATCGAACAGGAAGCCGTTGACGCCCTGATCGCCCAGCAAGCCGGCGATGAGGAAGCGCCGGAGCTGACCGAAGAGGAGCGCGCGCTCCTCGCCCTTGGCGAGCTTGGCAACAATGACGATGACGAGGAAAGCCTCGCCGAGGAACTCGGCATCGACCTCGCAGACCTGCAGATGGAGGGCGGCGATGAAGAAGCCGTACCCGAGCAGTGAACCGGGTCTGATCCCCGAAAATGAAATGGGCGACGACGGCGATGCTTCGGCATCGCCGGAGCGTCAGTGCGCGGTCACGCGGACACGCCTCCCGAAGGAGGCGATGATCCGCTATGTTCTGTCTCCGGACAATATTGTCACACCTGACGTCGCCGACCGCCTGCCGGGCAGGGGCGTTTGGGTCGGGGCCGAGCGCCGGCATGTCGATACGGCGGCTGCCAAGGGCGCCTTCGCCCGCGGCTTCAAGAATGCAGTGACGGTTCCCCAAGGCCTTTCGGATCTGACCGAACGCCTGCTCGTCAAACGCTGCGTGGAACTTCTCGGGCTCGCCCGCAAGGCAGGCCTCGCCATCCAGGGGCACGACCAGGTGCGGGATGCGCTGCGCGGCAAGCAGCCCGCCTTCCTCCTCGAAGCCAGCGACGGCGCAGAGGATGGGCGTAACAAGGTGTATTTTCTCGCGAAAGCCATATATAGCGACGTGAAAGTAGCCGGGGCGCTCAGCTCGCAGGAATTGGGCATGGCTTTCGGACGCGACCGTGTGATACACGGCCTCGTCCGCCGGGGCGCTATCGCGAAGAACTGGGAAGTCGCCTACCGGCGCCTCACCGGATTTCGCGCTGCTCCCGAACTTGACTGGTTCCCTGAACCGGATCGGTAACGGAACCTGCCGGGACGCATGGGCGTCCGGGCTCAGAATATGATATGTAGGACGAATGAGCGATAACAACGATCAAGGCAATTCCGGTGGGCGCAAGCCGCTGACAGTCGTGCGTAAGTCCGCCGGCACAGTTAAGCAGAGCTTCAGCCACGGCCGCTCCAAACAGGTAGTGGTCGAGACGAAGAAACGCCGGCCGGTCACGGCGGGCGGCACTCCGGCGGCTGGCCAGTCTGCAGATGCATCAACCCCTGCCTCGGAAACGATGGAAGCAAAGCTCGTCGCGCTCGCGTCGAAGCTCGGCATCACGGTTGCCGAACTGAAAGCCCGCCAGAAGGTGCTTGAGCGCCGCAAGAGCGAAGAGTCCGCGCGCGCTGAAGACCAGCAGAAGGAAAAGGCCTCTCAGGACCGACTGCGCACCGAACAGGAGCGCAAGGCCCAGGAGGGCCGCGACCGTGACGGTGCCGAAGCGCGCCGCAAGGCTGAAGAAGAAGCCCGCAAGATCGCCGAAGCCGCACCGAAAGAGCCTGTGGTCGATCGTCCGACCAAGGTGCGCCCGCGCGCTGACGCAGCGTCGCCTGCCGCCGCCATTCCGGTTGAAGAGGAAGAGGCCGGCCGCGCCAAGCGCGGCGGCGGCGGAAAGCCGGTCAAGGATGACCGCGGCGCCGGCGACCGTGCCCGTGAGGCCGCAGCCCGCAGCCGCGATACCGGTGCGCGCCGCCAGGGCAAGCTGACCATCGCCTCGGCCCTCGGCGACGACGCCGACCGCCAGCGCTCCCTCGCCTCGGTGCGCCGCGCGCGCGAGCGCGAACGCGAACGCAAGATGGGCGGCGCCGGAGACCGCGACAAGGTTGCGGTGGAAGTCAAGCTTCCCGAAACCATCACGCTGCAGGACCTTGCAGGCCGCATGAACGAGCGCGTCGCCGACGTCGTGAAGTTCATGATCAAGGAAGGCCAGATGCTGCGCGGCAACGATATCGTTGACGCCGATACGGCCGAACTGATCGCTGCAGAATTCGGACACACGGTGAAGCGTGTGTCAGAAGCTGACGTCGAGATCGGCCTCGAAGGCCTCGCCGACGACGATACCGACCTGCAGCCGCGCGCCCCGATCGTGACGATCATGGGCCACGTCGACCACGGCAAGACCTCGCTGCTCGACGCACTTCGCAAGACCGACGTGGTCTCGGGCGAAGCCGGCGGCATAACGCAGCATATCGGCGCCTATCAGGTGCAGCTGAAATCCGGCGAGCGGATCACCTTCCTCGATACGCCTGGCCACGCCGCCTTCACGGCCATGCGCGCCCGCGGCGCCAACGCGACCGACATTGCGATCCTCGTCATTGCGGCGAACGATTCGATCATGCCGCAGACGATCGAGTCCATCAACCATGCCAAGGCGGCCGGCGTCCCGATCATCGTGGCCGTCACCAAGACAGACCTTTACGATGCCAACCCGGACAAGGTTCTGACAGACCTCCTGCAGCACGACATCCAGGTCGAATCGATGGGCGGCGTGACGATTGCGGTCAAGGTTTCGGCCAGGACCGGCGAAGGCCTCGACGAGCTGACCGACGCGATCTCGCTGCAGGCTGAAGTCCTAGAGTTGAAAGCCAACCCGAACCGCGAAGCCGACGGCGTCGTGATCGAATCCAAGCTCGATAAGGGCCGCGGCCCGGTCGCCACGGTGCTGATCAGGCGCGGCACCCTGAAGCGCGGTGACATTGTCGTGGCCGGCGCCCAGTGGGGCAAGGTCCGCGCCCTTGTCGACGAGCGCGGCCAGCAGCTTGACGGCGCAGGCTCCTCGCTTCCGGTCGAAGTGCTCGGCATGGACGGCGCGCCCGATCCGGGCGAGCCGATGGTCGTGGTCGACAGCGAAGCGCGTGCCCGCGAGATCACGGAATACCGGATCCGGACAAAGCGTCAGGTATCCGGCGGAGCAGGGGCTGCGGCCCGCGCCTCGCTCGACCAGCTGCTGCTGCGTCTCAAGGACGGCACCGTGGAAACCCGCGAGCTGCCGATCGTCCTCAAGGCCGATGTCCAGGGCTCGGTCGAGGCGATATCGATGTCGCTCGACAAGATCTCGACCGAGGAAGTCCGCGCCAGGGTCATCCACGGCGCAGTGGGCGGAATTTCAGAATCCGACGTCCTGCTGGCCCGTTCGTCAAATGCGCCGATCTTTGCCTTCAACGTCCGTGCCAACAAGCAGGCGCGCGATCTTGCCGAACGCGAAGGCGTGGAGATCCGCTACTATTCGGTGATCTACGACCTGCTTGACGACGTCAAATCGACCCTGTCGGGCATGCTCGCCCCGGAGAAGCGCGAAAGCTTCCTCGGCTACGCGGACATCCTCGAAGTCTTCAACATCACGAAGGTCGGCAAGGTTGCGGGCTGCCGGATTTCCGAAGGCAAAGTCATGCGCGGCTGCGGCGTGCGCCTCCTGCGCGACAACGTCGTCATCCACGAAGGCAAGCTCAAGACGCTCAAACGCTTCAAGGATGAGGTTTCTGAGGTCAATTCGGGCATGGAATGCGGCATGGCCTTCGAGCGTTACGAAGACATTCGTGCCGGCGACAAAATCGAGTGCTTCCAGGTAGAGGAAATCGCAAGGACCCTGGCCTAGTGTGGCCGGATGAGCGAGTCCCTGGCGGTATCCGGACGGCTGACAGGCCGTGATCTAAAGCGACTGGTCCGGGTGAGCCGGAGCGGTACGATCGGGCCGACGGCGCTTTACTATGCAGGCTTCACCGCGCCGATCATCTCCGCCAGCGTTGCCTTGTTGGCGAAAGATGTGGCGCGGTCGATGGGCTTGGATACGCTGCTGCAGATACTGGTCTCGGCCAATCTGGCTGCCTGTGCGGGCATTGCATGGTATCTGATCTTCATGCGCTGGTCCTATCGCAACCGTCCCGGCCGGGGCACCGAAGTCACCCTCGACACACAGGTGACGGTGACGCAGGCTTGCCTTTCTGTGCGCCGCGGCCCGGTAGAAACCCGCATCGGGTGGACCGGAATCCGCAAAGCTGTCACCGTACCGGGCCATCTTGCTGTCTTCATCGAGGGCGCCGACACGCTGATCATCCCGGACGAGTGGTTCGGAAATGATGCGGCCCGCCGGGCTGCCTTCACGGAATTTGTCACTTCAAGGGTAAGCCACTGATGGCCAGGAAACCTCCGACCCCCGGTCTTCCGTCGCAGCGTCAGTTGCGCGCCGGCGAGATCATCCGCCATGCCCTCGCCGATGTCATCGCGCGCGAGGACCTGCGCGACCCCGAACTCAACGGTGTGCTGGTTACGGTCGGCGAAGTACGCTGCTCGCCGGACCTGCGCCGCGCCAAGGTCTACGTCACCCCTCTGGGCGATGATTCCGAGGAAGGCCGCGCCCGGCTTGCCGGCGCGCTGAACCGGGCAGGGGCATTCCTGCGCGGGCGTCTGGGGCGCGAGATCGATCTCAAGTTCACGCCGGAGCTGCACTTCATCGCCGACAAATCGTACGATGAGGCCACCGCCATCGACAGGCTGCTGTCCGATCCGCGCGTCCGCCGCGACGTCGAAGGCTGAACCCGGCGGCGGAATTGCCGCGTTTCTGCCTTGATGCTTTGTCATTTGACCGCCCGGCGCGCAGTATCGACACGAACACTGTGCAAGAAGCCGGGGAGCAAGGGCATGCAACGCCAGACCATTGACCAGGAAGGCGCCCGCCAGGGCGAAGTCTCGGCCGCCTCATTGCAGCTCGGGGATGACACGATCGCCATCCGCCGCATCGCAACGATGACCGTCGAGAGGCATGATTTCTTCCCCTGGGACACGCCGGCCAACCGGAAAACCCAGAGCGTGTATGCAACGGCCTGTGTCGGCTTCCTGTTCTTCGGCCTTGCCGGCTTTGCCTGGTGGGCGATCCCCCGGGCTCAGGGCGACGGCGTGATCGGCCTGATGGTCGGCGCGCTGCTGATGCTGCTCGGCCTCGTCCTGGGTGTGCGCGCTGCAATGATCGCGATGAAGCTGAAGAAGCAGGAGCCCTACTACCGCCTCCTGATCGGCACCTCGGATGGCCGCCAGATTCCGCTGGTCGACAATAACCGCGAGGTGTTGACCAAGATCCGTGACGTGATCCGCCACAAGCTGGATTCCGGCGATACCTCCATCACCGGCGACTTCGACCTCAACCTCGACATCGTCAACCTCCGCATACCGAAGGGCGCCGGCGCTGCGCCAAAGCGCCCCGCCTTAGGGGAAGTCATGGATGACGAGGAAGACGGCTCGCCTCCCGCTGCCTGACCTGACCTGACCTGACCTGGCCGGGCGCGGCGCGGCGCGCCGGCGCATGGATTGACGCGCACCGTCCATACCGGATAAGCGGCGCCCTTCAGTATCAGGTCCAGACGCGCGTTCGACCCGCCCGCACGGGCCCTTTGGAGAATACCTTGTCCCGCCAGAGAAAACGCAAGGGCGAGCCCGTCACGGGCTGGCTGAACCTGTTCAAGCCCGTCGACATGACCTCGACGCAGGCGGTCGCGATCGTCAAACGCCTGTTCAATGCCGAAAAAGTCGGCCATGGCGGCACGCTCGATCCGCTGGCGGACGGTATCCTGCCGATCGCGCTCGGCGAGGCGACGAAGACCGTCCAGTGGGCGATGGATTCAGAGAAGGAATACGTCTTCACCATCCGCTGGGGCATCTCCACCGCCAGCCAGGACGCCGAAGCGGAAGTGACGGCCACGTCCGATGTGCGCCCGGCGCGCGAGGCGGTGGAAGCCGCTTTGAAGAACTATATTGGCAAGATCCGGCAGGTGCCTCCGAAATTCTCCGCCATCAAGGTGGCGGGTGAGAGGGCCTACGATCTCGCCCGGGGCGGCGGGGTGTTCGAGCTTGAGGCGCGCGAAGTGGATGTCCACGCCGCCAAGGTGATCGGCATGCCGGACGCGGATCATTCGGTGATCCATGCCGTGTCCGGCAAGGGCTTCTATGTCCGCGCGATGGCGCGGGACCTGGCCGCGGATCTCGGCGCCGAAGGCCATATCAGCCAGTTGCGGCGCACGCGCGTCGGCGCGTTCGAGGCGGCCAGGGCCGTTTCAGTTGCCGACCTTCAGGCGCTGGCCGAGGACCGGGACGGACTGTTCGCGCACCTCAAACCGCTGCATGCGGTGCTGAATTCCATGCCGCACCTGCAGGTCACCGCGCAGGACGCCGGCAATCTGCGGCAGGGACGCACCATCATGCTGATGCCGCACGTGGTCGAAGGTTGGCGCGCGGGCCGGAGCGACGAGGATGACCGCGTCGCACTGGCGCTGGCAGGCGATGACGCGGTGGCGCTCGGCGAAGTGCGTGCCGGGCATTTCGAGCCCGTGCGGGTGTTTGCCCTCTAAAGCGTCGCCATGTCGATCACGAAGCGGTATTTCACGTCGCCTTTGACCACGCGGTCATAGGCGGGGTTCACGTCCTTCATGTCGATCATCTCGATATCGCAGACGATGTTATGCTCCGCGCAGAAGTCGAGCATCTCCTGTGTCTCGGCGATGCCGCCGATGCCGGAGCCGGCAACGCTGCGGCGGTTGGCGAGCAGCAGGCCGCCATGCATTTCATCCAGCGGCTCAATGGCGCCGACGATCACCATTGTGCCATTGCGCGCCAGCAGGCCCAGATAGGGATTGAGGTCGTGCTTGACCGGCACGGTGTTGAGCAGGAAATCGAAACTGCCCCGGTGCGCTTTCATCTGTTCACGGTCAGTCGAGACGAGGACATCTGACACGCCTAGGCGGCGGGCGTCTGCGCCTTTCTCCGGAGAGGTGGTGATCATCACCACTTCGGCGCCGAGCGCGACGGCGAACTTGATGCCCATGTGGCCAAGTCCGCCGAGGCCGATGACGCCGACCTTGTCTCCCTTCGAGACGGCCCAATGCTTCAGCGGCGACCAGCTGGTGATGCCTGCGCAGAGCAGGGGCGCGGCGGCGGCGGGGTCGAGCTTTTCGGAAATCTTCAAGACGAAACTGTCGCGCACGACGATCTGTTTCGAATAGCCGCCATAGGTCGGCCCGCCGATCACCGGCTCGGTGCCACCATAGGTACCCACCGAGCCTTTCTCGCAATACTGCTCGTCGCCGTCATGGCAGGCTGTGCATTTCAGGCACGCGTCCACCAGGCAGCCGACGCCGACAAGGTCGCCCACCTTGTGCCGGGTCACTTTCGGGCCGACGGCGCTGACGCGGCCGATAATCTCGTGGCCCGGCACGAAGGGATATTTCGCGCGGCCCCATTCATTGCGCGCCGAATGGATGTCGCTGTGGCAGATCCCGCAATGGGTGATGTCGATCAGCACGTCATCGGGCTGCAGGTCACGCCGTGTGATCTCGAAGGGCTTCAGGGGGTCGGCGGGCCCCTGTGTGGCATAGGCGGCGACTTGCATGGTGTGTCTCTCCCTCGTGTTGGGCCCAGCGTTTCACCGGCGCGAGGGGATGTCCAGAGGAACACCCCTCTCTCAGGGCAGGTCAGGGTCCTGAGGGCGTAAATTTCGGCAGGTCCGTGGGCGGAGGTGTTGCGGAAGGTTTGGGGATGGATTTTCTAACGGCTTGACCAGGTTGGGCTTTATTTCCCGGAAGGCGTGATTCCTTCAGGCACAAGTTCCCTTCCTGCGCTTACATACTGCCCCAGCCTGATGCAGGCTTTGCATTCGTCATGTCCGTTCATTCTCATTGAGTGCCATATTATAACTTTGTATCGACCTGGTCTCGCCCGGAAGCGCCTGAGTGGCGCCTGAGTGACGCCTGAGTGACCGGGCCTGAGCCCGGCACCCGTGCGAGTGTAACCCTGCGCGCAGAGGGGCGCGCAGGGTCTCCGGAGAATTCTTTCGGGCGCTTGAGGGGTTTGCGGATTTCATGTCCTGAGGGAGCGGATTGTGTTGCACAAGCCGGGCGTCGGTTTCTGGTCTCGCTCCCGGGGCAAGCGGCCTCAGATCCCTGTTTGGCCCGTCTTCCCCGCTTCCAGTACGGCGCGTGTCACGCGCAGGATGCGGCTGGCGATCGTCACCTCGATGTAGAAAGAGATGAGCGCGACGACGAGCAGGCTCATCGAGACGACGAACAGGATCGACACGGCGGCCGCGACCGGGATAGCGATCAGCTGGCCGGTGAACAGAAGGATGATCACGAGGCAGATCATCAGGGCGGCCAGGGTGCACAGCGCAATGGCGCGTTGGATATGCACCATGCGCCGGTCGAGCACGCCAAGCTCGGTATGGTGGACGCGGCGGGACGTCTCGTCCTCAGAGGCAAGACCTTCCTCCAGCGCCCGCCACCTGTCGACTACCCTTGCGAGGCGGTTCGCCATCACGTTCAGCAACGCGCCGATGCCCGCCAGCGTGAACACCGGCGCGACGGCCAGCTGGATAATGTGCGCAATGTCGGAGGGGAGGGGGGTAATTTCGGTCATGTGGGGGGTCCGGGGCGATTCCCTGCGGACCCTACCCGGTTTGGCGCCGGAAACACCCCAGGCCCTTCCCATTGCCCCCCATTTGAGTCATAAGCCCGTTTTTGGGGCGGAGACGCTGTCTCTTGACCCTGCTGGACGACATCCCGGCTGTGGCCACCTGATCAGGCCCGTTCCCAAAAAACCCCGCCAATTCAGGCGATTAATGAAACCAGCGCCCGTGGGCGCGAAACCAGAAGGCTTTTTCGATGTCGATTACCGCTGAACACAAGCAAGAGCTCATCAAGAAGTTCGCCACGAAACCGGGCGATACGGGCTCGCCGGAAGTCCAGGTTGCGATCCTCACGGCCCGTATCAACGGCCTGACGGACCACTTCAAGGCCAACAAGAAAGATAACCACTCCCGCCGGGGCCTGCTGACCATGGTCGCGACCCGCCGGAAGCTCCTTGATTACGTCAAGGGCAAGGATGAAGCGCGGTATACCAAGCTCATCACGGAACTCGGCATCCGCCGCTAGTTCCACACCAAGCCCGCCAGGCAATAGGGCCATGGCGGGCTTTTCGTATGTGAAAGAAAGACAGACATGTTCAATACGCAATCCGTGTCGCTGGAATGGGCCGGCCGCACACTCACGATCGAGACGGGCCATGTGGCGCGTCAGGCCGATGGCGCCGTCATGGTTACCTATGGCGACACCACGCTGCTCGCGACCGCCGTTTTCGCAAAATCGGCCAAGCCGGGTCAGGACTTCTTCCCCCTGACGGTCAACTATCAGGAAAAATACTTCGCAGCCGGCCGGATCCCCGGCGGCTTCTTCAAGCGTGAAGGCCGCCCGACCGAGAAAGAGACGCTGACCTCGCGCCTCATCGACAGGCCGATCCGCCCGCTGTTTGTCAACGGCTTCAAGAACGAAGTCCAGGTCATCATCACCGTTCTCTCGTATGATCTCGAGAACGATGCCGACGTGCTCGGCATGATCGGCGCGTCCGCCGCCCTGGTGCTGTCCGGCGCCCCGTTCATGGGCCCGATCGGTGCCGCCCGCGTCGGCTATATCGATGGCAGGTATATCATCAACCCGACCCAGGCCGAAATTGAGGAATCCGATCTCGACCTCGTCCTCGCCGGCACGTCCGACGCCGTGATGATGGTGGAATCGGAAGCTTATGAGCTTTCGGAAGAAATCATGCTCGGCGCCGTTGTCGCCGGCCATGATGCGATGCAGCCGGTGATCGATGCGATCATCCAGCTCGCCGAGAAAGCCGCCAACGCACCGTTCGAGTTCGAAGCCGAAGACAATTCCGCTGCTGTGAAAGCGATCGAGAAGATCGTCGGCAAGGACCTGTCGAAAGCCTACAAGATCACCGCCAAGGGCGAGCGTTACGCTGCCGTCGGCGCAGCCCGCGACAAGGCGAAAGCTGCCCTCGTTGGCTCCGAAGACGCGCCCGGCGAAATGACCGGGGAGCTGTTCAAGACAGCGTTCAAGGAAGCTGAAGCCTCGGTGGTTCGCGGCGACATCCTGAAAACGGGTGAGCGCATCGATGGCCGCAAGCTCGACCAGATCCGTCCGATCCTCGCCGAGGCAGGTTTCCTGCCCCGCACGCACGGCTCGGCCCTGTTCACGCGCGGCGAGACGCAGGCGATCTGCGTCACGACGCTCGGAACCTCCGATGACGAACAATATATCGAAGGCCTGGACGGGACCCGCAAAGAGAAGTTCATGCTGCACTACAACTTCCCTCCGTACTCGGTTGGAGAAACGGGCCGCCTCGGCGGCGCCGGACGCCGCGAAATCGGCCACGGCAAACTGGCCTGGCGTGCCCTTCAGGCCGTCCTGCCGAAGCATGAGGACTTTCCGTACACGATCCGCCTCGTCTCCGAGATCACCGAGTCCAACGGCTCGTCCTCGATGGCGACGGTCTGCGGCTGCTCCCTAGCCATGATGGATGCGGGCGTGCCGATCACGCGGCCCGTGTCGGGCATCGCGATGGGCCTGATCCTTGAAGGCAAGGACTTCGCGGTCCTCTCCGACATCCTCGGCGACGAGGATCACCTCGGCGACATGGACTTCAAGGTGGCCGGTACGGAGAAGGGCATCACTTCGCTCCAGATGGACATCAAGGTTGCCGGTATCACGCGCGAGATCATGGGCAAGGCTCTCGATCAGGCGAAAGGTGGCCGTCACCACATCCTCGGTGAAATGGCGAAGGGCCTTTCCTCCGCCCGCGGCAAGCTCGCTGAAACCGCCCCGCAGATGGAAATCATGAAAGTCCCGGTCGATAAGATCCGTGACGTGATCGGTTCCGGCGGCAAGGTCATCCGCGGCATCGTCGACCAGACGGGTGCCAAGGTGAACATCGAGGACGACGGCACGGTGCAGATCTCTGCGCTGGATCGCAAGTCGATCGACGCCGCCATCAAGATGATCCGCGGCATCACCGCGGAAGCCGAAGTCGGCGCCATCTACGAAGGCAAGGTCGTGTCGATGAAAGACTTCGGCGTGTTCGTGAACTTCTTCGGTCCGAAGGACGGCCTCGTCCACGTCTCGCAGATGGCCAACAAGCGTATTGGCCACCCGAAAGAGATGGTCAAAGAGGGCGACAAGGTCTGGGTCAAGCTGATGGGCCTCGACGAGAAGGGCAAGGTTCGCCTGTCGATGAAGGTCGTCGACCAGGAAACCGGCAAAGAAATCGAAGGCGCAGACGCCGGCGAGTAGTCGTCCCGCAGCTTCTAGAACCGGAAGGGCCGCTCCTTGTGGGGCGGCCCTTTTTCATGACAAAGCCATCTGCCGGGGAAAAGGGCGTTTGAAATGTCGAAGAAGAAAGCGTTCCTGATCGCGATGTCCGGCGGCTCCGGCTCCGGCAAGTCGACCCTGGCGGCGGCGCTGCTCGAGCGGTTGGGGCCCGGCAAGGCGGTGATGTTTGGCGAGGACGCCTATTACCATCCGATGAGTTTCTACGGCGCTCCGAAAAGCGAGGACGAGCGCCGCGCGCTGGTCAAGGACATCAACTATGACGATCCGAAATCCAAGGAGGTCGACCACCTCGTCTCGGACCTCAAGGCCCTGAAGGCCGGCGAGGTGGTTGACCAGCCGATCTATGATTACGAACTGCATGACCGCTCGAAGAAGACGCGGCGGATCGAGTCTGCGCCGGTGCTGATCCTTGAAGGGATCCACGCGCTGTCGATGCCGAAGATCCGCTCGCTCATCGACCTGTCGGTCTATGTCGACACGCCGGACGACCTGCGGCTCGCGCGCCGCATCCGCCGCGACGTGATCGAACGAGGCCGCTCAGTCGATTCGGTGCTGATGCAATACATGTCCACCGTCCGCGCCGCGCATTACCGCTTCACTTATCCGGCGATGTTCGAGGCCGATCTGGTGATTGCCGACGAGGGCGTGCCCGCTTACGGCGATGTGAAACCGTCGGCCGATGCGATCGACCGGATGATGGCGCCGGTGTTGACGCGCCTGCAGACAGCCGGTGTGATCTGACCCCCGGAGGGCGCCCGCGAAAAACGAAGGGGCTCTGACTGGCGGACAACTGCCCGGTTGCGACCGTAGGGGGAGAGCCCCCCGCGTGAGATTGCTGATACCCTGTCCATGCTCTCGTCCACGCGGAAGGCCTTAGCCCCTGATCTCTGGCCTTGTCCTTTGCAGATGGATCATGCTCTGGG
>CALGEF010000090.1 GCA_937881755.1 uncultured Acidobacteriota bacterium | reverse complement strand
CGGAGGTGGGCGCCGCGTTCGATGAGGCGCTGTCGGCGGCAGTGACGCTGCGCGGCGGCGGGCGGCTGCAAGCCGAGCGGACCGAGGCGCTGGTCGCGGCGGATATCGACACGGCGGGGCGTAACGCGCGCGGCGGGAAAGCGGCGGCGGCGCTGGCGATCAACCTGGAGGCGGCGGGCGCGCTGGCGCGGCAGATCCTGCTGCGCGGCTGGGGCGGGCTGGCGGTGCTCGACTGCGTGGCGCCGGTGGACACAGGCGCGGGCGGGCAGATCCGGGCGGCGTTCCTCAAGGCATTCCGGGAGATTTCCGGGCGGCAGGTGAAGGCGCTGGCGCCGTCACCGTTCGGGCTGATGGAGATTTCGGCGGACTGGCAGGTCACGCCGCTGGCCGAGCGGAGAGCGGACGGCCCGCAGACGGCGGCGCTGGACGGGCTGCGCCAGCTGGAGGCGGCGGCGCGGGCGCAGCGGATGGGGCGGCTGATCCTTGCCCTGCCCCCGGCGGCGCTGGCCTGGCTGGCGCAGAGCGGGCTGGACGCGCAGGCGCAGCTGGCGCAGACTTATGGCGCGCGGCTGGAGATTGTGACGGGACAGGCGGGCGCGGCGCAGGTAAAGCCCGGCCCATGAGCAAACCCGTCTCCCCTGAACAGCGCCAGCCGAAATGCGCGCGCTGCCGCAAGCATCCTGTGCTGGCGGTGTATCGTCCGTTCTGTTCCAAACGCTGCGCCGACGCCGATCTCGGCAGCTGGCTGAACGGCAACTACGCGATTGCCGGCGGGCCGGTGGAGGACGCCGATGACGCGCCGGACAACGCGAAACCGCCTCAGGACGAGGACGATTGAGGCTTCTCTGAAATCGCCATCGACAAGGGCATAGACAAGCTTGGGGGCCTTCGTTAAGTAGCCGCTTCCCCAAATGGCCCGCCCGGGTAGCTCAGGGGTAGAGCAGCGGATTGAAAATCCGCGTGTCGGTGGTTCGATTCCGCCCCCGGGCACCATTCAGGCTTCCAGCGACGTCCGCGGGCCTCCATCAACGTCCATAAAAACAAGGCTTCAGGACGGCGCCTCCAGAGCATCTGTCCGCCAACGTCCACCAGAAATCGCTGGAAGACATTTTTTCTGTTGGCATCGAGACGGCCGGGAACCTCACCGGCCGGAAAAATGCCCCTGACAGACAGACGTATCCGCAGCCTCAAACCGGACCGTCGCCGCAAGCGTTTTAGCGACGGCTACGGCCTGTATGTGGAGGTAAGGCCTGGAGTATCGACGCTCTGGAGGCTGGCCTATCGCTTTGAGGGCAAGCAGAAGACCCTGTCGTTAACGCGCAAGCTGCATACAAAGCCCCTGCCCGGGCCCGCCATTGAGATACTCAAGGATCTGAAGCGGTTCACTGGCAAAGGATCGCTCATCCTGCCGTCGCAGATGTCGGACGGACGGCCCCTGAGCGAAAATACGATGAACTACGCGCTACGCCGGCTCGATATCCAGCCCGACGTCTACACTTGCCACGGGTTGCGCGCGAGCGCTTCAAGCCTGCTCAATGAAAGCGGGAAATGGCACCCCGATGCAATCGAGGCCGAGCTCGCTCACGTCGGCGACAATCATGTTCGCCAAGCTTACCATCGCTCGACCTACTGGGACGGGCGCGTCCGCATGGCGGATGGTGGGCGGGGGAAGTCATAAAGTTTTCGCGAAGCGGATCGGCTGGCCAACAACAGCTCCGTTATCTCGCGCGGCTTAGCGTCCAAGCAGCGTGCCGCCGAAAGCTTGCATTCGAATTCAACTTTGATACGCAGGGGGCAGACCGACAGGACACTCACCTTAATGACACAGCCCCACCTCGCACGACAGCTCGTCACTGACTTCGTCCGGCAGTTTGACGCATGTGCAGCCGAAGGACTGGCGCATCTGACCAGAACCACTCTCGGCTCCGACTATAAATGGCGGGGGATGTATCCATTTGGCGAACTTCACGGCCCTGGCGAGGTCATCGACCAGTTCTGGATACCCCTGCGCCGCGCCCTGACCGGGCTGCAGCGTCGCGAGGACATCTTCTTTGCCGGCGACAACAATGTCGAAGGACGCAGCGGGACCTGGACCTGCAGCATGGGCCATTTCATGGGACTGTTCGACGCCGACTGGCTGGGCATTCCTGCAACCGGCAGGATGGCGTTTCTTCGCTATGCCGAGTTTTACCATGTGGTGGACGGCCAGATACAGGAAAGCGCGCTGTTCTGTGACCTTATCGGGCTGATGCAACAGGCGGGTGTCTACCCCCTTCCGCCAATGACCGGCACCTACTTCGTCTATCCAGGCCCTCGGACCCATGACGGGCTCATCAGATCCGAGGTCAATGAACGGGAGACACGGCGGACGCTCGACCTCGTGAACGAGATGATCGCGGACCTCAGCGCAATCAACCATCTCGACGACTATCGCTGCCCGCCAGAACTGCTTGCCCGCACCTGGCATGATGACATGATCTGGTACGGGCCTTGCGGGATCGGTGCGAGCTATACGATCTCCCGTTACCAGGAGCAGCATCAGTATCCGTTCCGCCTCGGCCTGACAGACAAGGTCTACCATGGTCACGTGGCCCGGATCGCCGAGGGCAATTACTGTGGTTTCTTTGGCTGGGCAAATCTCTCCAACCGCAACTCCGGGGGCTTTCTCGGGCTACCTGAAGCCAAGCAGCCATCAGAGATGCGGATCGTCGATATATACCGACGTGATGGCGCCAAGCTTGCTGAGAACTGGGTCTTTATCGACCTTCCCTATTATCTCGCGCAGCAAGGCCTGGATATCTTCGCTCGCCTGAAAAGCCTGCGCCGCATCAACGGCTGAACGCTCGCAGGCTGCCCGGCAACAAGCGGATTGATTTTTGCATTCGAATGCACGATGATTTCCGCATTGTTGCCAGCAATTCGCGAGAACCCCGTCGATGGCCATCGAGGATGTCCTCTTCCTGCCCGGGTTCATGTGCGATGAGCGCCTGTTCGCACCCCAGACGCTGGCGCTCAAGAGTGCCGGGTTTTGCTGTCAGACGGGCGACTATGGCGACAGCGCCT
The DNA here is from genome assembly GCA_937881755.1 of uncultured Acidobacteriota bacterium. Taxonomy (GTDB): domain Bacteria; phylum Pseudomonadota; class Alphaproteobacteria; order Caulobacterales; family Hyphomonadaceae; genus Hyphomonas. The sequence continues at coordinate 9,193 of CALGEF010000090.1, read as the reverse complement.
CGACTGAACGGATGGCCCGGGAAGCGATGCGAGGCGTGTCCGGAAGCGTAGCGCTTGTGGGTCTCTCCATGGGGGCTATCGTGGCACTGGAAATCTGGCGCCAGTTCCCTAAGCGGGTAACGCATATGGCCCTCCTGAATGGCACTGCCCGGGCTGATGCCGCCGGCCCTTCCCGCAAGTCACAGCTGCGCCAGGTCGTCGAAGGCGGCCTTTCCACCGTCCTGCGCCAGGAGCTCGCACCAAGATATTTTGCAGCGGGGCATAACTCGGAACACCTGACCGCGCTCATCGCATCGATGGGTCAGCGCCTTGGTCCCGAGGCATTTGTCCGCCAGTCGGTGGCGCTGATGACGCGGCAGTCGCAACTCGAGTTGCTGGCGTCGATTTCCTGCCCTGTGCTGGTTGTTGCAGGCGACGAGGACGCGATCTGTCCGCTTCCGCGGCAGGAAGAAATGGCAGCGGCTATACAAGCGGCCGAACTCTGCGTCCTCAGCCCCTGTGGCCACATTTCGACGCTGGAACGGCCAGAGCGCGTCAACGCCGCATTGCTCCGCCTGCTGTCGAAGCCGGCGGACCAGTCCTCGAATGTCCGCACAGCCGTCTTCAACAGACAACCGTCCCGAAAGGGCAAGGGAGAGAAACAGCATGGCTACCAATGAAACAACCCGCCCGCAGATCGCGTCGTCCAGGATCGTGCGTTATTCGGACCTCAGGCCCTGCTTCAACGCATTTATCGACACGCGCACACCTGGCTCGGACAAGAAGGAAAACTTCACGATCATAGGACCCGGCGTATCCGAGAACCCCGCCCAGCACGTCCACATCAGCGAGCCGCACGGGTTCAACATCGGCGGCGCACGCCAGCCCCCAGCCTGCACGAACTCCCAGCACAGCCATGAGACGGCAGAAGTCTTCTTTGTTCACTCCGGCCGCTGGCGCTTCGATCTCGGAGAGCACGGCGAGGACGCGAGCGTCAAGATGGGCCCGGGCGACCTGATCTCAATTCCGACCGGCGTATTCCGGGGCTTTACGAACATCGGAACCGATACGGGATTTCTGTGGGCTGTGCTCGGCGGCGACGATCCAGGCCGGGTGCTCTGGGCTCCCAAGGTTTTTGAAATGGCAAAGGAATATGGCCTGGTCCTTTTGGACGATGGCTCGCTGGTCGACCTTGCCGCCGGCGAAACCATCCCTCCGGGAAAAGCGCCCATGCCGCCAACGTCACGCGGCCAGGTTGCGGCCCTCAGCCGCTTTACACCGGCCGAACTAGAAGCCTGTGTTGCACGCGCCGGAGCCCCTGGACCAGAAGGCGCGATGGGCGGTCTTCCTGGTATCACGGATACGGTCCTTATCGGCAGCGGACGCATGAACTGGCACCATGGGTTCACAGTTTCCAAGCTCGTTATCGAGCCATCTGGCATTGTTCCATCGCATGAATTTACCGGCGCCGATGTCTGGTTTGTCCAGACTGGAAACGTGGAAGTGAGCATCGCGGGCGAGAGCGCCAGGATTGGACCGGGTGATACAATAACCTTCCCTGCCAATTCGCGCCGTGCGCTGCGCAATGTCGGACAAGCCCGTGCTGAACTCGTCTGTGTGCGCACAGACAATATGGCCGCAGCCTGACTGTGACGACAGGAACCGAACTCGAGGGCAGGACTTGCCTCGTCACCGGCGCAAGCCGAGGCATCGGCAGGGCTATTGCCCGCCGGCTGGATGCCTCGGGTGGTTCCGTCATCGCTGCGGCGCGGCCATCCGAGGCGCTGAACGCCCTTGCACAGGAGATGTCGAAGCGCACGATACTCCTCGGCGCGGATGCCACTTCAGACAGCTTCCTTGAAAAACTGGACGCCCTTCCCCCGCTCGACATCCTCGTCAACAATCTCGGAACCAACGTTCCGAGGCTTATGGAAGAGGTGGACGACGCGGTTCTCGATTCGATGCTCGAGCTCAACATCCGGGCGACCTACCGGATCTCCAGAGCCGTGGTTCGGCGGATGAACCCGGACGGACGGGTGATCAACATCACGTCGCAGATGGGGCATGTTGGATCTGCCCGCAGGACCGTCTATTGCATGACGAAACATGCGATTGAGGGTCTCACAAAGGCGATGGCGATCGAACTTGCGCCGCGCGACATCAAGGTCAATTCGGTGGCGCCCACATTTGTAGAGACAGAACTGACGAAACCGATGCTGGCAGACCCGGATTTTGCAGCCTTCGTCAAACGCATGATCCCGCTCGGACAACTGGCTGATGTCGAGGACGTTGCACGCGCAGTTGTCTTTCTCGCCGGACCGGGCGGGCGGATGATTACAGGCCAGAGCCTGATTGTAGACGGCGGCTGGACCGCCCAGTAGGAACCTGACGAACATGGCGCTACCCATCACCCACGTTGCGACGACGGACATAAAGGACATGATGAACCCGGCGCCCGGGAGGCGGATGGCGCTACCGGGTTTCGCGGAAGAGTTCGTCGACTTTCCGCACTATATCATCCGGATCACCGACCGGATCTGGCACGACCGCGACATCGATCTCTGCCTTGAATGGTACACTTCCGATTGCCTGATCCACACACTTGGCGGGGACATTATCGGCGCCCAGACGGTCGCAGACAATACGAGGGCTACCCTTGCGGTCTTCAATGACCGGCGCCTTGATGCCGACAATGTCATCTGGTCGGAGGAAGAGCCGGGAACATTCTATTCTTCCCACCTCATTACATCGAAGATGACCCATACCGGGGCTGGAGAGTTCGGCCCGGCAACAGGCAAGCGCGTCCGTGTGCAGACAATCGCAGACTGCCTCTGCAAGGATAACCGGATCTTCCGGGAGTGGCTCGTGCGCGACAATCTTGGCCTTGTCATACAGCTCGGGCTTGACCCGGACGCGATTGCCGCTCGCCAGTCGGCTGCAGACGGTGACGGCAAGTTCAGCCTGATCGACTTTCATGCGCAAGGCCGCCGCCGCGTGTCGGCCGGCCCCCAAGCACCGGGAACCGATCTGCCTGCCGCAGCAACGGCCGTGTCAGCCCTTCGGTCCATATGGCAATCAAGAGACCTCAAGGAAGCTGAAAACGCCTACGATTTTCGGGTTGCCGGCGCCTATCCGGGAGCCGCCTCGCTCTATGGACCCGACGATATCTGCGCCTGGTTCGGGCCCCTCTGGAGCGCCTTTCCGGATCTGTCCTTTTCCATCGATCACATGGCAGAGATTGGTTATCTCGGCGAGGCGCGGGACGTTGCCGTGCGTTGGTCAGCAACGGGCGTCCATAGGGGGCCAGGTCGTTATGGACCGCCGACGGGCGCGCCGATTTTCTTTATGGGGGTCTCACACATGCGCGTCATGAACGGACGGGTGCGTGACGAGGTCTGCGTGTGGGATGACCTTGCCGTCAGCCGTCAGATCGCTGAAGCTCGTCGCCGCTAGAACTGCTGCCTGACGCTTTCGCTGAGCGCGCGCGCCCCGGACAACAGGAACCCATGGTCCGAGCCGAGCAGAAACAGGCTCGCGCCCTGCTCGCGCCATCCGGCGATTTCGCTCAAATTGGCTGTGAACATGCCGATGCAGACGCCAGAGGCCACGCCCTGCCGGCAGATGCGGGTGACGGCGTCGATCACGCGGGGGTCATCAGGACTGTCAGCGCCCATCGATACGGCAAGGTCTGCCCGGCCAATGAAGAAGGCATCTATTCCGGATACGGAGAAGATCTCAGCGAGATGAGGCAGCGCCTCGGCATCCTCGATCTGGGCAATGACAGAGGTTGCAGCATTACTGAGCGTGATATGCTCGCGCATGGTCCGGGCGCCGTACCCGGCCGCCCGGGACGAGCCGGCATAACCGCGGCCGGATCCATATTTGCAATCGCCGGCAAGGCGTCTGGCATCCTCGCCATTGCGGATATGCGGCGCCAGGATACCGCTCGCCCCGCAATCGAGCGCATTGAGGATGTGCTCAGGCGCGTTTGCCGGCACACGAACAATGACCGGCTTTCGGGCGGCATTAAGGGCGTGAATGCAGGCGTCAATGTCCCGCCGATCGAATGGGGCGTGCTCGGCGTCGACACAGACAAGGTCGAGGTCCGTCCGCGCCAGGACTTCGGCAATCATTGAAGACGGCGTCTTCAGGAAGGTCCCGAGAAGCGGGGTACGTGCACTGAGCTGGGCCTTGAGTGTCAAAGCCCCAGACGCCTCGAGGCGATTGCAGCGCCTTCCGCAAGCGCAGCAAGCTTTGCATAGACAATCTCTTCATCGACAGCGCCGAACCCAGCGAATGTCGAGAACCCGCAATCGGTTCCCGCAATAACATTCCCGGGGCCAGCGATGCGCGCGAACTTCTCGATGCGCTCGGCGACGAGCATCGGGTGTTCGATGAAGTTGGTCGTGGAATCGATAACGCCGGGGATAAGGATCTTGTCCTTGAGAAGCCCCTTATCGGCAGCCGTCTGCATGACGGTCCACTCATGCGCGTGGCGCGGATTGGCGTTCTCGAAGAGCAGGCCTGATGGCTTCGCCTTGAGCGCGACCGGCAGCACGATATCGAGAGGGGCGTCACAGTGGTGAGGGCCCTCGTAATTTCCCCAGCAGATATGCATGCGCACGGCGTCTGCGGGAATATTCCGGAGCGCATGGTTCAGGACCTCGACGTGGCGGGAAATGCGGGCGAGATACTCTGCCTCCGGCCTGTCCTTGAACATCATGTGCCGGCCGAGACCGAGATCGGGGCTGTCGAGTTGCAGCACATGGCCAGCGGCAACGATGGCTTCGTATTCCGGCCGCATCGCTTCTGCCAGAGCTTCGAGATAGGTGTCATCATCCGGATAGAACTCGTTGGGCTGGAAAAGTGCGATTACGCCCGGACTGGCAGCATTCATGAAGCTCTTGCGGTCAGGGACTGAAGCAAGCGCAAGCCGGAACCTTGCCAGATCCTCTTCAAGGGGCTGCATGCTCTTTACACGGATCTCCCCGACGCATTTCGGGCGCCGATAGGAGGGCGTCCCGCCCCCTTTTGCCTGGCGCTCGAGGAAGGTCGGGAACGCTTCAAGGTCCTTGGGCGCCCGGCGAGGGCTGTCACCTTCAAACCCGGTGATCCTGTCCTTGATATAGGTCGCATAAGAGATCTTGCTCATCTCCCCGTCCGAGACGATGTCGATCCCGGCCTCTGCCTGGCGCTTGACGGCCGCGCCGACCGCAGCGGTCAAGGTTTCGTTTGCAAGCCTGGCGTCAACGGGCTCGCCGCGCTCTTCGGCGAAGACGAGGTCAGTGACAGCTTTGGACCGAGGCAGGCTCCCCACATGGGTCGTGAGGATTTTCGTCGATGACCGGGCCATACCGCCTCCGTTTTGCATTCGGATGCATAACGCGGTCAGGGGGCCTTCGCAATAGAACGCCCTTCGAGAATCGCGCCTTCAAAAACCCGTCTCTCATTCGACTGTTCGGGCAGCTCGGCGCGCGCCGCGATCATGGCGACGGCCGCCTGGCACATCCGCCCGATGGGCTGGCGGATCGTGGTCAGTTCGTAGCTTGCAAACTGCGACATACCGATGCCGTCAAATCCGGCGATTGAAAGGTCGTCGGGGATATTTAGCTCAAGGACTGAGCGCGCTTCGTCCATGCACCCGAGAGCCATCATGTCATTGGCACAGATGATTGCCGTTGGCCGTGTCGCCGGATCCGCACAAAGCTCCTGGAGCGCTGCGCCGCCGCTGTCATAGGTGAAGTCACCCTGGACTTCCCTGACTTCGGTGACCTGATGGCGCTGCAGGGCCTCGGTAACAAGGCGAATGCGCTCGAAGCCGACCATGTTGTCCCTGGGACCGCGGATCAGGCCGAACCGTCTGTGACCAAAGTCCACCAGACGCTCGATCAGGGCGTCCACCTGCGCCCTCGGATCACAATAGACAACGTTGGTAGAGCGGTCCGTAAAATAGCGATTGAAGAAGACGACCGGGATCGAGCGTTTCTGGAGCAGGTCATACTGGGCTCGGGAAAGGTGCGAGGCTGAGATCAGCCCGTCCACCTGGAACTGCCAGGCCTGTTCGATCACGCCCTCCGCCTCGTCTTCGCTATCGACCGTGAACAAGAGCACCCGCAGGCCAACTTTCGAAAGCTCGTCCGTCAGCCGGAACAGCACCTCAGGGTAATAGAGATTGAGCCGGCCGGAGACCAGGACGGCAACGAGGTTGGAGCGCTGCGTGATCAATCCGCGGGCGATGGCATTTGGCTGGTATTCAAGCTCTTCTGCGGCCTTCAGCACCCGTTCGCGCATCTTGCCCGAGACACTGGCGCCCGGCTTGAAGCAGCGCGACACAGCCGATTGGGAGACGCCCGCAAGGCGCGCGACATCATAGGACGTCGCGCGCCTTCCGCGGATCAGCGGCAGGCTGTCGGACGCCGGATCAGGCGGGTTGTCTTTCTGTCGGCCGCTGGCCATAGCGCCTCACTCGGATATCTGCCTGTTCCTTATGACCGGCAAACCCTTCCAAAGCGCAAAGCCGCGAGCAATATTCTCCAACAAAGACAGAAGCTTCGCGCGTCACGCGCTGGTAGGTGCACGTCTTGAGGAACTTACCCACCCACAGCCCGCCTGTATAGCGGGCAGCTTTCATGGTCGGCAGGGTATGATTGGTGCCGATAACCTTGTCGCCGTAAGAGACATTGGTCTCCTGCCCGAGGAACAGGGCGCCGTAATTGGTCATGTTCTGCAGGAAATAGTCCGGATCGCGGGTCATGACCTGGACGTGCTCAGAGGCGATCTCATCGGCAACCTGGACCATTTCCTCATAGCTGTCGCAGACGATGACCTGTCCGTAGTCCTTCCAGGCCTTGCCGGCGATTTCTGCAGTCGGGAGCCATTTGAGCTGGCGCTCGACGGCTTCCATCGTGCGTCTCGCGAGGGGTTCGGAATTGGTCAGGAGGATCGCCGGCGAATTGGGTCCGTGTTCTGCCTGGCCCAGCAGGTCGGCAGCGCAGAAATCCTCGTCGACCGTCTCGTCCGCGATGATCAGCGTTTCCGTAGGCCCGGCAAAGAGATCGATTCCCACCCGGCCGAACAACTGGCGCGTGGCCTCGGCGACAAAGGCATTTCCTGGACCGACAATCATATCGACCGGCGCGATCGTCTCTGTACCGATTGCCATGGCCCCGATCGCCTGGACGCCGCCGATGGTGTAAATCTCATGCGCGCCGGCGAGGTCCATCGCGACAACAATCGCCGGATGCGGCCGGCCGTTGAACGGCGGGGCGGTTGCGACGATCCGGGGCACGCCGGCGACCCGCGCTGTGACGATGCTCATATGGGCCGAAGCGATCAGCGGGTACTTTCCGCCTGGCACGTAGCAGCCAACGGAGTTCACAGGGATGTTTTTGTGCCCGAGCGTTACGCCGGGCAGCGTTTCGACTTCGACATCGCGAAGCGCGCTGCGCTGGATTTCGGCAAAATTCCTGACCTGAGCTTGTGCAAATTTGATGTCTTCAATCGCCTGTGGATCAAGTTCCGCATAGCAGGCCTCGATCTCCTCGCGGCTCAGACGGAAGGATGCCGGGCTCCAGGCATCGAACCTGGTAGAAAGTTCCCGGACGGCGGCGTCGCCGCGCGCACTGATGGCATCGAGAATGTCTTCGACGGTCTTGCGAACAGCGCTGTCCGCCTTCTGCTTGATGTCGGGGTCAATTCCCTGTTTCAGCCAGATCGCCATGAACCGTCTCCCTTGAGGCCTGCAGGAAAGACGTATTGCATTCGAATGCAAATCGCAAGCCGATCAGCTTCCGCCAAGCCGCGCTGCGAAGACAAGGAAGACGATGGTTGCGGCGAAAAAGATCAGAAGGCCCCAGACGGGGGGATCGATACGGCCCGGGACAAGCGACCAGCCGTCCTGGGTCTCCGGCAGGCCCTTTTCCCGGAATGTCCGGATTTGTCCGGGTACGGAATACGGGTGCCAGTCCGGCTTGAAGCCGTCGATCAGGACGCTGGCTGTCCAGGAAACGAGGATATTGACCCCTCCCCCGATGACCACGAACCAGGGCCAGGCAATATCCGGTACAGCAAGGCCGGGAATGGAAACGCCGCCGGCCACCACGGCGAGCCCCAGGAAACCTGCTGCAACACCCACGAGCAGACCGCGCTCACTGGTGTGCTTCGAGAAGAATCCGAGCCCGAACATCGCAAGTTTTGCACCGACAAAGTAGGATCCGGCTTCGGACAGGACTTCCAGCACCGAGCCGCCGCTGCGGATGAACGCGAGCGCGATCGGAACCGAGAGCAAGGCCCACCCCACCGTCATCAGTCGTGAAACCAGCAGGTAGTGCCCATCGCCTGCATCGCGGCGTACAAAGCGGCGATAGAAGTCGGCAACACCGACTGTCGACAGCGAGTTGAGCGCGGACGAGAGGCTCGACATCGACGCAGACAGGATCGCGGCGACCAGAAGGCCCATCAGGCCCGGTATGGCGAGGCTCCTGGCGAAGACGAGGATGATATCGTTCGGCTGGTCGAACGCCCGCCCCTCGAAATGCACGTAAAGCAGGGCGCCGATGGAGAAGAACAGAAGGTAGATGAAGAACGCCGCATACCCCATCATGAGGTAGGATTTCTTTGCGTCCACGATCGAACGGGCAGCCAGGGCGCGTTGCACCATCATCTGGTTGGCGCCGTAGACGGTTATGTGAAAGAGGGTCATCGCGAAGACGCCGGACCAGACAGTCGGGGCCACCGAGAAATCGAGTTCGGTACGCAGCGCGTTCAGCTTGTCTGCGGCCGCGAGCACGGCGATCGCGTCGGATACCGGATTGAGCACGTCGATCAGGCACCAGAGAATGGTCCCTGCCCCCACCAACAGGATCACGCCCTGAAGCACGTCTGTCCAGATGACGGCATTCATGCCGCCCATCAATGTGTAGACGAGAACGATCACGGTCATTCCGAGGATCGACCATTCCGGTGAAAGCCCTGTGACGAACGTAACAACAATCGCCGTGGCGGCGAGAATGGAAGCGGTTGTTATGGTCTGGCTGATCAGGAAGATCAGGCTGAGGACGGACCGCGAGGACGCCCCGAACCGGTGCTCGAGATACTCGTAGATCGATGCCGCGCCGCTGTTGAAAAAGAAGGGCAGGAAAACAACGACGACCGCAAAGATCACCAGCGGGTAATTCACATGGATGGCGAGCGCCGCCATACCGTCGCCATAAGC
>CALGEF010000089.1 GCA_937881755.1 uncultured Acidobacteriota bacterium | reverse complement strand
CCCAAGGCGGTGATCAACACCCACGGCATGGTTGCAGCAAACTCCAAGATGATCCGCTCGGTCTGGGATGAAGACCGCCTTGATGCAATCACGGGCGGGCCTCAGGTGATGGTGAACTTCCTGCCCTGGAGCCATACCTACGGCGCCAATGCGATCCTGCACAACATGCTGGACTGGGGCGGCACGATGTATATCGACCAGGGTGCGCCAACGCCGCAGCGCCTGCCGGAAATGCTCCGTAACCTTAAGGAAATCCCGACCACGCAGCACACTACCGTGCCGCAGGCCTGGGCCGCGCTCGCCACCGCGCTGGAGCAGGACAACGAACTCGCCGAGGTCTTCTTCTCGCGTCTCACCTCCATGGCTTATGGCGGCGCGGCGATGGGGCAGGACATCTACGAGCGCCTTCAGGTTGTCGCCGTGCGCATTACCGGCGAGCGCATCTCCCTGTCTGCCGGTTACGGCGCCACCGAGACCGCGCCGACCTCGTCGAACGTCCACTGGCCGAACGGCACGATGGGCCTGATCGGCCTGCCGCTGCCCGGCAACACGTTCAAGCTGGTGCCCACCGGCGGCAAGCTCGAAGTGCGCGTGAAGGGCGTCAACGTCACGCCGGGTTATTACCGCAACCCGGAAAAGACCGCCGCCGCTTTCGATGAGGAAGGCTTCTACCAGCTCGGCGACGCGGTGAAATTCGTCGATCCCGCCGTGCCGGAGAAAGGCCTCGCCTTCGATGGCCGCACAGTGGAGGAGTTCAAGCTGGTCAGCGGCACCTGGGTCTCGACCGGATCGGTTCGTGTGGCTGCCGTTGCGGCCACCGGCGGCGTGCTGTCGGATGCTATCGTCTGCGGCCTCAACCGCGAGGAGATCGGCCTGCTCGGCTTTCTCAACGAGGCCTATTGCCAGCGCCTCGCGGGGGCGCCCCTGCCGCTTGAGGAGCTGGTCCGCCACCCCGCCATCGAGGCGGCGATCCGCGAGGGGCTTGCGGCACACAACAAGCAAAATCCCAACGCGGCGGCGCGAATCGCCCGGGTGCTGCTGCAGGCAAGCCAACCCCAGGCCGACCTCGGCGAGATCACCGAGAAGGGCTATATCAACCAGTTCCGCACTCAGGAATTGCGTGCCGCCGAGATAGAGCGGCTGTATTCAGCCGATGCCTTTGCGGGCAAGTTCCTGATTTGAGACAGCTTCCGGGATACATACCGCGGGTTTGCAGTACTCGCCGCCCAAAAGAGCTCGATTTCTGGCATTGGCGATGTATAGTCCCGCGCAAGCTGTAGTGAATGCTGCAGCCCAGCCATTCCCCTTTGGCTATGGCGGGCCGCAGGGCGAACAACGAAGCTCCCCTTGCTTCAGTTCGACCTGCGTCCCGTTTTCGGTTTTGCGCCGCCCTTTGAATTCGCCTAAGCACCGCTGAGCAGACACTTCGGGAGGCGGACATGGCAGACACAGACAGCAAGGCGAAAACCGGCGCGGAGGCGCTCGTCTCGACGCTGGCCGACCATGGCGTGACCGCCTGCTTCGCCAATCCCGGCACCTCGGAAATGCATCTCGTCACCGCGCTCGACCATGAGCCGCGCATCCATTCCGTCCTCTGCCTGTTCGAAGGCGTTGCGACCGGCGCGGCCGACGGGCATGCGCGCGTCACGGGCAACCCCGCGATGACGCTGCTGCACCTCGGCGCAGGCTTCCTCAATGGCGGCGCTAATATCCACAATGCCAAGCGCGCCTGGACGCCGATGATCAACGTGATCGGTGACCATGCAGTGCCGCACCTGCGCTATGACGCGCCGCTGACGTCCAATATCCTCGGCCTGGCCGGACCTAACTCGGTCTGGATCAAGTCGGCGGACAAGGTGGCCGATGCCGGCAATCTGGCCGCCGAAGCCTGGGAGGCGAGCTTCGGCCCTGTGCCGGGCCCGGTCTCGCTGCTGCTGCCGGCCGACACGGCCTGGACCGAGGGCGGCAAGCCGGGCGCCAGGCGCGCGCGGCCGAAGCTGCGCGCGCCGGAGGCCAGCCGGATCGCGGCGGCGGCGAAGGCCGTGCGCAGCGCGGTTAAGCCCATGATCCTCATCAACGGCACGGCGTTGACGCCCGCCGGCCTCGCGCAA
>CALGEF010000088.1 GCA_937881755.1 uncultured Acidobacteriota bacterium | reverse complement strand
CCGCTCGAGCACCCAGAGGACAGGCGGTATCCGGGCAAGTTCGCCAACTGGCCGAAGGATTGGGATTGCACGCCACATCGCGGCAAAGGCCGCGGCACCGGAAACCGGGGGCTGTCCCGCTTCCTGGGCGTGAAACCGCGCGAGTAATTTCGCACGGTCCAGGGGACACGCGGCATCTGCCTGGCCCACGTCCTCAAACCCTATTGCTCCGCGCCTGTCGAGGCGCTTAAAAAAAGCGATCTCGCGCTTGCAGAGCGGACAGCCGCCATCATACCAGACTGTCAGGTATCGCCCGCTCCGGCCGGAGGACTTTTCGTCCCGAGATCTACCCTCAGGCGCCAGATCAGTTTCAGGCATCATCGTCGTCTTCTTCAAAATCGGTCTCAGGTGAGGCAGGTTACCCGACATGAGGGTCTACGTCTGCGCCGCCTCTGCGGATGCAATCTGGACACCGCCTGAAGATTACCCTTCGAAACCGGCACGCGGCGCGTTGCAGGCCGCCCAGCGATTACCAAAGGTCAAGGCCGAGATCCGGCGCCGTTCGCGCCGCCGCCAGCCAGCACGCAGCCCGCGCCGACGTTGTTGGCGTTCGGGCATTCCTTCCAACCGTTGGCAGTGATGCCCTCACTCCCCAATGAGGCCTCGATCGTTAGGCTCGTCGGCGCCGTACTCCTGGAGGCAAACGATGAGTGGCAGCTGCAGCACCGCTACCTGTCGACAGAGGTGTCCGCGAGCGTGGATACAGTCGATGAGGAAATCGACCGGTTCGCTCTTGCGCCGGTAGCAACATCGCAGACACTTACACCGCGCGCGGCCTGAGCCGGTACACCGCCTGACCGCCCCGGTTTCCACCACTCAGGTGGACGTGACCCGGTCTGACCAGCCTTCAGGCCGCGATTTACTGATATCAGAAGCTCTACGGTTAACGCCGGGCGGCGCTGGTGCTTAATCTTCCGGTGCTACGTTAGAAGGATCGCAACCTGTAACTGGTAAAGCAGTTCAGGATTCCGGAATGTTGGCATGCGCTTGGCGGCTCTCTCTTTCTTTGCTCTGACGCCCGCTTCAGGCGCCGCATTTGCGCAGGCCCCCGAAGCGGGCGCGCCGCGCCGGTTCGAGGAAGCGGCAGCCTCCGCCAGGCCGGAAATGCAGTTCACCGGAAAACCCAGGCGCTGGCCGCGACGTCCGGGCCGCAGACAACCGGAAGGGGCGACCAAAGGCACTGCGATCCGTTCAGAATTATCTATGAACCAATCGCTCCCGGGTAAAACCGGCAGGCTGACTGCAGACACCTGTCGGCCGGTTTGAAAGCGACCGGAACGATGAAAAGGATGCAGGGCAAGTCGAAACAGGTCAATGACGGATCCTATCGTCTTTTACCGACATGGATGCATCAGGCTGCGATCTTTGCTGCGGCTCTGTTTGTCTCTATACTGACATCTTTTCTGGGCACAGGAGACCCGGCAGAGCGCTTTTTCGGTCAGATACGGGACGGTCTTAATTCGAAGCCGGCGAGCGGTGAGATCTATCTCGTAGAGATCGATGCCAGGTCACTCAAGAGCCTCGACAAGTGGCCCTGGCCGCGCAGTTATCATGCCCAACTGGTTGACCGGCTGAACGAAGCCGGTGTCGAACAGATCGTGTTCGACATAGATTTTTCATCACGATCGACAGATGCCGAGGACGCCGCCTTTGCTGAGGCATTGGCGCGGGCCCAGGGCAAAGTTGTCCTGCCCACATTCCGTCAACCATCCAGCAGCGGGGATCAGAATGCTGCCTCTGAGAACCTGCCGATCGAGATCTTGCGGGAACAGGCCTTCCTTGGATCTGTCAACGTCCATCCCGGCAGGAGTGGCCAGGTAAACACTTATCCCTTCGGCGCCGTAACAGGCGGCGTGCCGCGCCCCTCTATCGGCGCCTTGCTCGCTCAAGCTAACGGCGGCGTGAACTCGGTTTTTGAACTCGACCATTCCATCGAGATCAGCACAATCCCCGCCTACAGTTTCGTCGATATTGTTGAGGGCCGCTTCGATGCCGCCTCCTTTCAGGGCAAAAGGGTCATCGTCGGCGCAACGGCGATCGAGATGGGCGACCGATATGCAACAGCGCGATTTGGAATTGTGCCGGGCGTATTACTGCAGGCGCTGGCCGCTGAGACCCTGATGGCGGGCACCGCGCTTGCGCACATGGGACCTTGGCCGATGTTGTTTCTGGCCATCACGCTGATTGCGATCTTCTGCCGGTTTCAGGGCCGTGAAAGCTGGCCCAAGGGGGCTGCGACGGTACTCCTTGTTTTGATGATCTTCATGATATCCCTGTTTGCAGAGCGCTACAGGTACGCCCATCTTGACCTTGCCCCGGCCTTTTTGTTCATCGCGGTCTGGATTGCAGGTCAGTACCTCATGGGTTTCCTGAGGCGCCTTAACCGCGAGCGCTATTTCGACACCGCAACCGGACATCCCAACCTGGCAGCCTGGTTGCGCCAGAAGGGTACGGGTAAACCAGCCTATGTTGTCGTCGCCGAAGTGGCTAATTTTGGCGAGATCCTCTCGATACTCGGCGAAGACGATTCTGCCAGGTTCGTGGGCGCCGTAGCGGACCGGTGCAAGTTCATCTGTGGCGATGTCGAACTCTACCGCATCGGGCGCAACCAGTTCTGCTGGAAAATGGATTCTGAAAGTCCGCAAGCCCTTGAAAACCAGATTGAAGCGGCGGGCCGGGTATTTAACTCGCCCCTGCATGTCGGTGGGCGATCAGTCCGCGCGACGCTCTGCTTCGGCTTGGTCGAGGGGCCTTTTTCAGACCCGCTCGGCCTATCCAGCAAGGCTGTCCTGGCCGCCCAGCGGGCCAGCAGGACAGGCGTTCGCTCGCTTTGGCACAATGAAAGCCTCGCAGACGATACAACCCAGTCACTTTTCATTGTCTCAGAATTTGCGAACGCACTGGAATCCGGTGAGGTATCAGTCGTCTACCAGCCGAAGTTCAGCATTGCATCCGGCCGGGTCACCGGGGCAGAGGCTCTCGTGCGCTGGAACAGCCCGGCGATCGGGCCGATCAGCCCCGCTGTATTTGTGCCAGTCCTTGAGCGCGAAAACCTGATTGAACCGCTGACGCTGTTCGTCTTGCGCCGCGTGATCGCCTCGCTTGAGGAATGGCACATTGCAGGTCGCACTCTGGGGTGCGCTGTCAACATATCCGCGCCCTTACTCGGCAGGGATACCTTCGTTGAGACGGCGCTGGAAATCGTCCGCAGCGGGCGCGCAAATGGCTCCCTTTTGACCTTTGAACTTACCGAAACAGCGGTCGTGACATCGCCGGACATTACCGCCGCTTCAATCGGACGCTTTGCAGAGCTGGGAATACATCTGTCGATCGACGACTTTGGAACCGGCCAGTCCACTTTGAGCTACCTTAAGGACTTCTCGGCCTCTGAAATCAAGATCGACCAGAGCTTCATTCGCCTGATAGCAAGCAGCAACGCCAACCGGATCATGGTGCGCTCGACCATCGAAATGGCGCATGCACTCGGGATCACTGTCGTCGCAGAAGGTGTCGAGGACGAAATCACCTTCAACATGTTGGAAGAGTTCGGTTGTGACATGATACAGGGCTGGCATATCGGCCGCCCGCTGACCGGGGAAGCCTTCTTTGAATCATGGGTAAGACGCAAAACAGACAGTCCGGAGAACAAGGCTGACACAGCAGCCGCTTAGGCGCGCTGGAGAGCCCTGCAGGGGTGCCGCCTCGCGCCGGTTTATCACGCGTTCAAAGCCTGAGATATAATACGCAGGCAGACTGCGATTTCGGGCCTTTTCGTGATTTTCTGCGAATACCGGCGCTTTATGGGTTCCAGCCTTCATTGTGTTTTGCCCGAGTGGTTCGCTCCGGCAACGCCTCATGAGCGCGGGACCGGGAGATCAGATCTCTTCCGAACCGCCATAAAGTGTGAGCTATGCTCACTTAACCGGAATGTGCCGGGGGGAAACCTGATGCTGCAGGTAGCTGCATTTAACTGGTGGAAGACCTGGAGGAAGTCCTGGCGGCCACTTCTGGCAGCGGGCGGCCTTGCCCTCCTGCCCGGCGCGGCGCTGTGCGATGATCTGGCGCCTGCAGGTCCTCCTCGCCCGAAGATTGCCCTCGTCCTATCGGGCGGCGGCGCCCTAGGCCTGGCGCATGTTGGCGCCGTGCAGGAACTCGAACGCCTCGGCATCCGGCCGGACATGATCGTCGGCACCTCGATGGGCGCGGTCGTCGGCGGCCTCTATGCCTCCGGCCTTAATGGCGCGCAACTCGAGGCGGTAGTTGAGGATGTTAACTGGGCAGGCGTCTTCTCGCCCGAACCAGACCGGGACAAACTGACTTTCCGCCAGAAACAGCAGCAGGCGGACTTTCCCGGAACGGCAGGGCTTGGGGTCTCAGCTGCAGGCATCCTGCTGCCCACTGGCGCGGTCTCTGACCAGATGCTGATGAAGGAGCTGCGCCGCTTCACACCGGTGCGCACCCGCATTGACGACTTCGATGACCTCGCGATCCCTTTCAGGGCAGTGGCCACCGACATTGCGACCGGCGAAGCGGTCGTGCTTGGTTCCGGGGAGCTGCCGATGGCGATGCGCGCTTCGATCTCCCTGCCCGGAGTGTTCCCGGCAGTGCGGATGGATGACAAGCTGCTGGTCGATGGCGGCCTGGCCGCCAACATCCCGGTCCGTGTGGCGCGTGATATGGGCGCCGACGTCGTCATTGCCGTCTGGACACCGAGCGACCTTCTCTCCGGTTCCGAGATCGGATCCGTCGTCGATGTCCTGTCGCAGACCGTCAGCCTGCTGATCCTCGCCAACGAGCGCGCAGAGATTGCGACCCTCACCAGCAGAGATTTCCTTATCCGCGTCGACACCGGCGATATCGGCCCGGCCGACTTCAATCGCAGCGACGACCTGATCGAGACCGGCCGCGTGGCGATGGCCTCCGCAACGGCGCGGCTCGCTGTCCTCGCCGAAGACCGTCCGCCCGTCGTCTATGCCGAGAGCGGCAGCGAGACGGCGCCCGTGATCAGTTTCGTCCGTATCGAGAATACCTCACGTCTTGATCAGTCCCTGCTGGAAGGCAAGGTGATCGGCCTTGTGGGCAAGCCGGCCGAAATCGCCAGGATCGATGAGGCCCTCGACCGGATCTATGCCCTCGGCCCGTTCGAGAGCGTCGATTATGCCTACGAGGAGAGCGAAGGCCAGACAGGCCTCATCGTGCGCGCGGTGGACCGGGCGCCGGATGCGGGCCGTGTCCGCTTCGGCCTGATCGTCGAGAATGATTTCAACACCGAATCCGACGCGGCCGTCTCCGTCGATTTCCGCAGCGCCGCACTCGATTCCTATGGCTCCGAGATCCAGGCCCGCGCGACCATCGGTGATTTCAACGAGATCGCGGGCGAGTATTTCCGCTTCCTCGATCCGAGCCAGAACTGGTTCACCGCCGTGCGCGGCGAGATCCAGAACCGGCCGGTGAACCTCTATTCGCAGCGCGGCTTCAAGGAGGCCGGCTTTGATCTCACCTACGGCCTCGCGGCGCTCGATGGCGGCTACCAGTTCGGCAATGTCGGCGAGGTGCGTCTCGGCGTAGAGCTAGGCACCGGCCGGGCGAAGCTGAATGAGGGATTCGCGCCCTTCGCCGAATTCGATGTCGATATCGGCCGTCTCGTGGCGACCGGCGCGTATGATACGCTGGACGATCCATTCTTCCCGCGCGATGGCTTGCGCGCCGGCGCGCGCTGGGTGCAGGGCCTGACCGCCATCGGCGACAATGCGGACTTCCAGACCGTCAGCGGCTCCGTGCTCTCGGCCAACAGCCACGGGCCCAACACGCTGATCGGCGCGCTCGCCGCTGGACAGAGCCTTAACGGCGCCCCGCCGCTGGACGCGCTCTACCGCGTCGGCGGACTGTTCAGCCTCTCCGGCTACCGCAAGCAGGAGCTGGCGGACGAGAATTTCCTGACCGCTCAGTTGATCTACCGGCGCCAGCTGCTGGGCGATTCGCAGCAGATTTTCGGTGTGCCCCTGTTCGTCGGCGGGTCGGTCGAGTTCGGAGACGTCTGGCCGGGCAGCACGGGCGTGGACACCGGAGATGTCAGCTTCGGCGGCAGCGCCTTCGTCGCCGCCAGCACGGCTTTCGGTCCCGTCTACCTAGCCTTCGGACGCTCCGAGGGCGGACGGCAATCGGCCTACCTGCTCATTGGACGGACGTTCTAGGCCCCTGCGGCGCGTCTCGGCTGGCCGCTCGAGATC
>CALGEF010000087.1 GCA_937881755.1 uncultured Acidobacteriota bacterium | reverse complement strand
CCAACGTGCTGGTACCGCCCGCCGGAGCCCCGCGGGTCATGGTGTCGATCACCCCGAAGGTGTCGAAGAACGCATAGGTGACATTGATCACCAACACGAAAAAGCCGGTCGGTGCGAGAAGCGGCAGCGTGATGGTCCAGAACCGGCGAAGCTCGGACTTGCAGTCGATCTTCGCGGCTTCCCGGACGGCTACGGGAATGCCCTGAAGGCCAGCAAGAAAGTAAATGAAGTTCACACTGACCTGCTTCCAGACCGACACCAGGATGACAGTGAAGGAGGCATCGAACACGTTGACCTGCGGATTGAATGTCCAACCGGTGGAGACCAGCAGGTTGTAGAGCGGGCCGATATTTCGGGTAAACAGGAACGTTCCGATGATACCGGCCACCGCCGGTGCCACCGCGTAGACCCAGGTCAGCAGCACCTTATAGGCGCTCTCGCCGTGCAGGATCCCATCGGCCTTGACCGCAAGCAGCAGGGCGATCGCCATCGAGAAGAACGCGACCAGGGTCGAAAATATGATCGTGAAAACAAATGACACGGCGTACTGACGATCGTCGAAGACCGAGGCGTAATTGTCGAACCAGACAAACTCTCCGATCCCCATCAACGGGTCTTCCAAGCGGAACGACTGGTAAACCGCTTGAGCTGCCGGCCAGACGAAGAACACCAGGATGATCGCCAACTGGGGCGCCACCAGAAGGTAGGGCAGATAGGGATGTTGAAACTGTTGGCGCTTCATCGGAGGGACCAGCGAAAAAAATTGGATGCAGAACCAGGATCAGAAACGCATCCGGGCGAGAGGAAAATTCCCTCTCGCCCGGGCGTTCATGCGGTATCGATCACTTCACGGTCTTGGCGAACCGCTCCAACAGCTTGTCGCTGTCTTCCTTGATCGCCTTGAAGGCGTCCGGAACCGAGGTGGCGCCGGAGAAGATCTTGTCGTACTCGCGCTGCAGCACTTCACGGATCTGGACGTAGTAGCCAAGGCGGTACCCCTTGGTCCACTCACCGCCGTCCAGTGACAGCTGCTGGATGCCGACTTCGGCGTCCGGATTGGCGTCGTAGTAGCCGTCTGACGTGGCCAGCTCATAGGCCGCTTCGGTGATCGGCACGTAACCGGTCTCGCGGTGCCAGAAATACTGCGTCTCCGGTTTGGTCAGATATGCAAAGAACTCGGCGGTTGCTTTGTACTCCGCATCGGTTTTGCCGGACATGGCGAACAGAGCCGCGCCACCGATAAAGGTGCGCTGACCCTCACTGATGACTGACTTCCAATACGGCAGATAGGTCGTACCGAAATCGAACTTGGCAGACGCCTTCAGACCGCCAAAGGACCCCGACGAGCCGAGCCACATTGCGACTTCCTCATCGATGAATGGCTTCTGGTTGTCGTTCCACTTGGTGCCGTAATAGCCGTACAGCCCGTCATCCATCCAGCTTTTCAGCTTGGTGAACATCATGACCATGTTCGGATTGTCATACATGATTTCGGTTGCGACGCCGTCGAAGCCGTTTTCGTCGTTCGCCATCTGGAGATTATGCCGGCTGTGGAAATTCTCCGACAGGATCCACGGGGTATGGGACTGCGACAGCGGCACGTAACCGGCGGCCTTCAGCTTCGGGGCCGCAACCTCGAACTCTTCCCAGGTCTTCGGCGCTTCGACACCAGCCTTCGCGAGGGCGGCCTTGTTGTAATACAGAACCGGAGTGGACGAGTTGAACGGCATGCCGATCATCTGGCCGTCTTTGTCGGCGTAGAAATACCGGACACCGGCGATGTAATCCTCAGCATTGAATTTCGTACCGAACTCGTTCAGCAGACCGGCGACAGGCTTCACAGCCCCCTTGGCATTGATAATGGTGGCGGCGCCGGCGTCGAAGATCTGAATGATGTTCGGAGCCTCCCCAGCACGAAACGCGGCGATACCGGCGGTCATGGTCTCTTCATAGGAGCCCTTGTAGACCGGGGTCAGAACCACGTCGCTCTGGGACGCGTTGAATTCCTTGGCGATGGTGTTGACCGTCTCGCCCAATTGGCCGCCCATGGCGTGCCAGAAGGTGATTTCGGTCGCTGCGTGGGCGGAGCCGGAAACGGCAAAAAGCCCGGCCGCG
>CALGEF010000086.1 GCA_937881755.1 uncultured Acidobacteriota bacterium | reverse complement strand
TCCAGGCGGCTACCGGCCAGCTGGAAAAAACGGCCCGCGCGACGGAAGTCCGCCGCGACATAGCCCGGATCAAGACGATCCTGCGCGAAAAAGCCCAAGCCGGTAAGGCGTAAGGAGACACCCATGCCAAAACGTACCATGAGAGGCGTCGTTGTTTCCGCCAAGCAGGACAAGACCGCCATTGTCCGCATCGAACGGACCTTCACGCACCCGATGCTCAAGAAGATCGTTCGCCGGTCGAACCGCTACCACGCCCATGACGAAGGCAATATCGCCGTCGAGGGTCAGACCGTCACCATCCGCGAGTGCGCGCCCAAGTCCAAGCTGAAGCGCTGGGAACTCGTCACCGATGAAGGAACCGAAGCATGATCCAGATGCAGACAAACCTGCGCGTCGCCGATAACTCGGGCGCCCGCCGCGTGATGTGCATCAAGGTGCTCGGCGGCGCTGCCCGCCGTTACGCCTCGGTGGGCGATGTGATCGTGGTCTCGATCAAGGAAGCGATCCCCACGGGCCGCGTCAAGAAAGGCGACGTCCGCAAGGCTGTTGTCGTTCGCGTGTCGAAGGACATCAACCGGGCCGATGGCTCGACGATCCGCTTCGACTCGAACGCCGCCGTCCTCATCAACAACAACGGCGAGCCGATCGGCACGCGGGTGTTCGGACCGGTTCCGCGCGAACTTCGCGCCAAGAACCAGGTGAAGATCGCCAACATGGCGCCGGAGGTTCTGTAGTCATGGCCGCGAAGATCAAGAAGGGCGACACTGTCGTCATCATCTCGGGCAAGGACAAGGGCACGCAGGGCGAAGTCCTGAAGGTCCTTCCGGACGAGCACAAGGTTGTTGTTCGCGGCGTCGGCGTCGTGAAGCGCCACCAGAAGCCGAGCCAGATGGACCCCGGCGGCATGAAGTCGTTCGAAGCTGCCATCCACGTCTCGAACGTGGCCCATGTCGACCCGCGCGACGGCAAACCCGTCCGCGTCGGATTCAAGATTGACCAGCATGGCCGCAAGACGCGCTTTGCAAAACGCTCAGGGGAATCGATCGATGTCTGAGGCATATGAACCGCGCCTCAAGCGGAAGTACCGGGAAGAGATCCGGGCGAAACTGCAAGAGCAGTTCAACTATTCGAACCCGATGAAGGTTCCGAAGCTCGACAAGGTCGTGATCAACATGGGCGTGGGTGAGGCCACCTCCGACTCCAAGAAGATCAAGTCCGCCCTCGCCGAGCTCGAGCGCATCGCCGGCCAGAAACCGGTGGCGACCAAGGCCCGCAAGTCGATCGCCGGCTTCAAGCTGCGCGAAGGCATGCTGATCGGCGCAAAGGTCACGCTGCGCCGGGACCGGATGTACGAATTCCTTGACCGGCTGACGATGATCGCGCTTCCGCGCGTGAAGGACTTCCGCGGCCTGAACGGCAAGAGCTTCGATGGCCGTGGCAACTTCGCCATGGGCATGAAGGAACACATCGTGTTCCCGGAGATCAACTACGATGAGGTGGATGAAGTGCGCGGCATGGACATCATCGTTTGCACCACCGCCGAGACGAACGAAGAAGCCAAGGCACTCCTCGCAGAGTGCGGCTTCCCGTTCCGTAATTAGCGCCAGGAGATCTGCTTAGATGGCAAAGAAGAGCGCAATCGAGAAGAACAACAAACGCAAGGCACTGGCCGAGCGTTACGCCGCCAAGCGCGCGCAGCTCAAGGCCGCCGCGATGGACGAGAACCTGTCGCTGGAAGACCGCTTCAAGGCGCGCATCAAGCTCGCCCAGCTGCCGCGCAATTCCGCGTCCAACCGGGTGCGTAACCGCTGCGAAGTCACGGGCCGTCCGCGTGCCTATTATCGTAAACTGAAGATGTCGCGGATTGCGCTGCGTGAGCTTGGCTCGCGCGGTCAGATCCCCGGCCTCGTGAAATCCAGCTGGTAGGAGAGGAGGGAAGACATGAACATTTCTGATCCCCTCGGCGATATGCTGACCCGCATCCGCAACGCTCAGATGCGCGGCATGACGAAAGTTGTGACCCCGGCATCGAAGCTGCGCGTTCGCGTGCTCGATGTGCTCGCCCATGAGGGCTACATCCGCGGATATGCCGAAATCGAGAAGGACGGTCACAAGTCCCTCGAGATCGAACTCAAGTATTATGAAGGCCAGCCGGTCATCTCCGAGATCAAACGGATCTCGAAGCCTGGCCGCCGGGTCTATTCGTCTGTGTCGGACATTCCGCTCGTGCGTAACGGTCTTGGCATCTCGATCCTGTCGACTTCGCAGGGCGTGATGTCGGACAACGCCGCCCGCGCCAAGAATGTCGGCGGCGAAGTTCTCTGCCGCGTATTCTAGGAGGCATGTAAGATGTCCCGTATCGGAAAACTCGCGATCCCTGTTCCTGCCGGCGCCACTGTGTCCGTCAGTGGTCAGACGATCAAGGCAAAAGGCCCGAAGGGTGAGCTTGAGCTCGTTCTCCCGGACGTCATCACGCCTAAGCTCGAGGGCAGCGAACTCTCGGTCATGCCGCGCGCCGACCTTCTGAAGGCTGCGAACGAGGCCATCGAGGCCGCGAAAGCGAAAGGCAGGCGTGCTCCCACGCTTGCCGAATCGCTCGACGCCAATGCCCGCACGCAATGGGGAACGGCCCGCGCCCGCGCAGCCAACCTGGTTGACGGTGTCACCAAAGGCTACTCAAAAACGCTCGAACTCGTCGGCGTGGGTTACCGCGCGCAGATGCAGGGCAAGGACCTGAAACTCGCACTCGGCTATTCGCACGATGTGATCTTCAAGGCGCCGGAAGGCATCACGATCTCTTCGGCCAAGCCGACCGAGATTGTCATCACCGGCGCTGACAAGCAGGCCGTTGGCCAGGCTGCCGCCGTGATCAAGAAGTTCCGTCCGCCTGAGCCCTACAAAGGCAAGGGTATCCGCCTGCAGGGCGAATACGTCCGCCGCAAGGAAGGCAAGAAGAAGTAAGCCATGAAGACGTCACGCGAAAAATTGCAGCGCCGCGCCCAGCGCGTCCGCACCAAGCTCCGCAAAGTCGCCGAAGGCCTTCCGCGCCTCTCGGTCTCGCGCAGCCACAAGAACATCTCGGTGCAGATCATCGACGACGAAAAGGGCATCACGCTCGCCTCGGCCTCGACGCTCGAAACCGAAGTGCTCGCCGGCGCGAAGGCGGGCAGCAACATTCAGGCTGCCGCCCTGGTCGGCAAGGCAATAGCCGAACGCGCCAAAAAGGCCGGTGTTGAAGACGTCGTCTTCGATCGCGGCGGTTACATGTTCCACGGCCGGGTGAAAGCTCTGGCAGACGCCGCCCGTGAGGGCGGCCTCAAATTCTGAAGGAGTTTGGCTGATGGTTGAAGAAAGAGGAGAGAAAAGAGGCCGCCGCCGCGATCGCGAGACCCCGCGCGAACGTGACAATGAGGCCTCTGAACTCGTCGACAAGCTGGTTGGCATCAACCGCGTCGCGAAAACTGTGAAGGGCGGCAAGAACTTCGGTTTTGCAGCTCTCGTGGTGGTCGGTGACCAGAAGGGCCGCGCCGGCTTCGGCAAGGGCAAGGCCCGCGAAGTTCCGGAAGCGATCCGCAAGGCGACCGAAGAAGCAAAGCGCAACCTCGTCCGGGTTCCGCTTCGTGAAGGCCGCACACTGCACCATGACGGCTCCGGCCGTCACGGCGCCGGCAAGGTAGTCCTGCGCGCTGCCCCTCCGGGCACGGGCGTGATCGCCGGTGGTCCGATGCGCGCCGTCATGGAAGTCCTCGGCGTCCAGGACGTTGTCGGCAAGTCGATCGGCTCGTCCAACCCGTATAACATGGTTCGCGCCACGTTTGATGCTCTCAAGGAGCAGGCAAGCCCGCGGACCGTTGCTTCCAAGCGCGGCCTCAAGGTCCAGGATGTCATCGGTCGGCGTACCGACGGTGTGTCCGAAGCCGGCATGGCCGATTCGGCGAACTGAGAAGGCGATTAAACGATGGCTTCCAAAACCCTCACCGTCCGCCAGATCGGCAGCCCGATCGGCCGCAAGCCTGAACAGCGCCAGACGCTGCAGGGCCTTGGCCTGAACAAGCTTGGCCGCAGCAAGGAACTTGTCGACACGCCTGAAGTGCGCGGCATGATCCGCAAGGTCTCCCATCTCGTGGAAGTCGTCGGCGAATAAGGCGCACCCGCGCCTGGCCGAGCTTCCAGCATTCGAAAGTCCAGTGTCATGAAACTCAACGATCTCTCCCCCGCTGAAGGCTCCACCAAGAAGCGTATGCGCGTTGGCCGCGGCGTTGGCTCGGGCAAGGGCAAGACGGCTGGCCGCGGCGTGAAAGGCCAGAACGCACGTTCGGGCGTCGCTGTGAACGGCTTCGAAGGCGGCCAGATGCCGATCTACATGCGCCTTCCGAAGCGTGGTTTCACTGCGCCGAGCTCGAAGACCCATGCGTGGGTCAACCTCGGCCGGATCGCAAAAGCCGTCGAAGCGGGCAACCTTGATGCCTCGAACGTGACAGAAGAATCCCTTGTGGCCGCGGGTCTCGTACGCAATGTTCGTGATGGCGTCCGTCTCCTGGCAAAGGGCGATGCCCCTAAAAAGCTGAAGATCTCCGTCACCGGCGCTTCGAAAGCGGCCGTCGAAGCGGTCGAAAAGGCCGGCGGATCGGTCACGATCACGGGCAAAGTCAAAGACGCCGCTGCAGAATAATCCGGGGGTTTTGCTAAACACCCCTTCACAAATCATACCTCGCCGCCGATCTCTGGCGGCGAACGTCTTTCAGGGAGGCTCGTGTAGCCGATGGCGAATGCTGCGGAACAAATGGCCCGCAATCTCAACTTTGGGACGTTTGCGAAAGCTAAGGACCTCCAGGCGCGGATCCTTTTCACGCTCGGCATTCTCGTCCTCTACCGGCTAGGGACGTATATCCCGCTGCCCGGCCTCGATCCGTCGCAATATGCGGCCGTGTTCGAGAGCCAGGCCGGCGGGATTCTCGGCTCGATGAACCTGTTTGCCGGCGGCGCCGTCGAGCGGATGGGCATCTTCGCCCTCAACGTCATGCCCTACATCACCGCGTCGATCATCGTGCAGATGATGACGACGGCCTCTCCCACCCTTGAGAAGCTCAAGAAGGAAGGCGAAGCGGGCCGCAAGCAGCTCAACCAGTATACCCGCTACCTGACCCTCGTGTTCGCGCTGGTGCAGTCCTTCGCCATTGCCGGCGGTCTCGCCGCCGTGCGCCTCGAAGGCATTTCGTCCTGGTTCTTCATTCTCACCGGTGTGGTCACGCTGACCGGCGGTACGATGATGCTGATGTGGATGGGTGAGCAGATCACCGCCCGCGGTATCGGCAATGGCATCTCGCTGATCATCTTCGCCGGTATTGTCGCCGAACTGCCCCGCGCCATCTACAACCTTGTGGCACAGGCGCGCACCACGTCGGTGGATATCGGCTTCGTGCTGGCGATCGCCTTCATGGTCATCGCGCTGATCGTGTTCATCGTGTTTATCGAGCGCTCGCAGCGGCGCCTGATCATTCATTATCCGAAGCGCCAGCAGAGCCAGGGCTTTGCTCAGGGCCAGCGCAGCTTCCTGCCGCTGAAGATCAACACGGCCGGCGTGATCCCGCCGATCTTCGCTTCGGCCCTGCTGATGCTGCCGCTGACCGCTGTGGGATTCCTCGGCGCCGGCGCAGCAGCCGATCCGAACGCGGCGTCCGGCATTCTGGGCTGGCTGGCGGCGAACTTCTCGCCGGGCTCCTGGACCTATATCATCACCTATGCGCTGCTGGTTGTGTTCTTCGCGTTCTTCTACACGTCGATCATGTTCAATCCGACCGAAACGGCCGACAACCTGCGCAAATACGGCGGCTTCATTCCGGGCATCCGTCCGGGCTCCAACACCGCCGCGTATATCGACTATGTCCTGACCCGCCTCACCACCATCGGCACCGCCTACCTCGTCTTCATTTGTATCCTGCCCGAACTCCTGCGCCGTTACTTTCCGCAGATCCCGTTCTATATCGGGGGAACGTCGCTGCTTATTGTCGTTTCTGTGACAATGGATACAGTGACGCAGATACAGTCGCACCTGATCGCCCACCAGTATGAGGGGATGATCAAGAAGTCGAAGCTCGGGGGCAAGCGTAAGTGAATTTGATCCTGTTTGGGCCGCCTGCGGCCGGTAAGGGCACTCAGGCCAAGCGGCTGGTCGAACAGCGCGGTTTCATTCAGCTTTCCACCGGCGACATGCTGCGTGCGGCCCGTGCGTCCGGTTCGGACCTCGGCAGGCGTGTGGCACAGATCATGGACGAGGGCGGCCTCGTGTCCGACCAGATCGTGATAGACCTGATCGATGAACAATTGACAGCCCGCGCCGGTGCGCCGGGCTTCATTTTTGACGGCTTCCCGAGAACCATGGGACAGGCCGAAGCCCTGGACAGCCTGCTGCAATCGCGGGGCGAACAGGTCAATCTGGTGATCCGGATGCGAGTGGACGATGAACGCCTGCTCGCCCGCGTCACCAAGCGTTTCGAGGAACAGGGAAGGGCGGATGACAATCCGGCCACTTTCTCCCGCCGTCTCGAGCGTTATTACGAAGATACTGCCCCGCTGGTGCCGCTGTATGCGGAACGCGGCGTTCTCGTTGAAGTCGACGGGATGGGCTCAATCGAAGCTGTGGCCGCATCGATTGATGCGGCCCTGAAACAATCGGCCTGAACCGCACAGTTCTTCTGTTGACGGGCGAAAAAGCGTGGCTATAAGCCTCGTTTCTTAGCTTCAGGCTTAACCGCCGGTGCGCGACGGGTCCTTTGCCCGGCTGGCGCGCATTTCATGTTTGAACAACCCGCTTGAGGAGAAACGGCTTTGGCCCGTATTGCAGGCGTCAACATCCCGACGAATAAGCGCGTCATCATCGCGCTGCGTTACATCCATGGCATCGGCCCGTCCTTTGCGAAGGAAATCTGCGAGAAGGTCGGCGTCGAGGAATCGCGCCGGGTGAACCAGCTGACCGACGCCGAAGTCATCAGGATCCGTGAAACGATTGATGCCGGCTACATGGTCGAGGGCGACCTTCGCCGCGACACGTCGATGAACATCAAGCGCCTGATGGACCTCGGTTGCTACCGTGGCCTGCGTCACCGCAAGAAGCTCCCGGTCCGCGGTCAGCGTACCCACACCAACGCCCGCACCCGCAAGGGCCCGGCGAAGCCGATCGCCGGCAAGAAGAAATAGGACTGAGATTCCATGGCCCGCGAAGCTAACCGTATCCGCCGCCGCGAACGCAAGAACATCACCTCGGGTGTCGTTCATGTGAACTCGAGCTTCAACAACACGATGGTCACCATCACCGATGCCCAGGGCAACACGATCTCCTGGTCGTCCTCGGGTGTGATGGACTTCAAAGGCTCACGCAAATCGACGCCCTATGCCGCCCAGATGGCTGCCGAGGACGCTGCGAAAAAAGCCAAGGAGCATGGCCTCCAGACGGTTGAAGTGCGCGTGCGCGGTCCCGGTTCGGGCCGTGAGAGCGCGCTGCGCGCCCTGCAGGCTGCCGGCCTGACGGTCACCGCGATCAACGACACAACGCCGATCCCGCACAATGGTTGCCGCCCGCCGAAGCGCCGCCGCGTCTAGTCCACGAATACCCCCGGGCTGCGCCTTGCATGGCGCGGCCATTCCTTTTCTGAGGAAACCAGATGACCAACGTGAATGACCGTAACTGGAAAGTGCTTATCCGTCCGAACCGCCCTGTCGTCCAGGCCGGCTACGACTCCAAGCGCAAGGCCAAGCTCGTCGTCGAGCCGCTCGAGCGCGGCTATGGCACGACGCTCGGCAACGCGCTTCGCCGCGTGCTGCTCTCCTCGCTGCAGGGCGCTGCCATCATCGGCGTCCAGATCGACGGCGTCGTGCACGAGTTCTCCGCCATCCCGGGCGTGCGCGAAGACGTCACCACGATCGTGCTGAACCTCAAGCAGGTCGCCATCTTCATGGAATCGGAAACGCCGAAGCGCATGGTGCTTCGTGCGAAAGGTCCGGGCGAAGTCAAAGCCGGCCAGATCGAGACCTCGGGCGACGTGAAAATCCTGAACCCCGACCATGTGATCTGCACGCTCGACGGCAACTCGGAAGTGCGCATGGAATTCACGATTGCGACCGGCAAGGGCTATGTCGCCGCCGATTCGCACCGTCCGGAAGATGCCCCGATCGGGTATATCCCCATTGATGCGATCTACTCGCCGGTCCGCCGCGTTGGCTACCAGGTCGAAGACACGCGCGAAGGCACGGTTCTCGACTATGACAAGCTGACCCTTGACGTTGAAACTGATGGTTCGGTCTCGCCGGAAGACGCCGTGGCGTATGCCGCGCGCATCCTGCAGGACCAGCTCCAGCTGTTCATCAATTTCGAAGAGCCGACGCTGGAAGCTGGCGGTTCGGCCGACGAAACCGATCTTGGTTTCAACCCGGTCCTTCTCAAGAAGGTCGACGAGCTCGAGCTGTCCGTGCGTTCAGCAAACTGCCTGAAGAACGATAACATCGTTTACATCGGCGACCTGATCCAGAAGTCGGAAGCGGAAATGCTCCGTACCCCGAACTTCGGCCGCAAGTCACTGAACGAGATCAAGGAAGTTCTCGCCGGCATGGGGCTGCATCTCGGCATGGAAGTACCGGACTGGCCGCCCGAGGACATCGAAGGCCTCGCCAAGAAATACGACGATCACATCTAGCCCAGGATAAATGACCGGGGGCTGACCACCTCGGAAGGAACAACGCCATGCGCCACCAGATTGCACACCGCAAGCTCAACAAGACCTCCTCGCACCGCAAGGCGATGTTCGCCAACATGGCCGCGAGCCTGATCGAGCACGAGCAGATCGTCACCACCTTGCCGAAAGCCAAGGAAATGGCGCCGATCATGGACAAGCTCGTCACCCTTGCGAAGAAGGGCGACCTGGCTGCACGCCGTTCGGCCCTCTCGACCGTCCGCAACGAAGATGCTGTGCGCAAGCTGTTCGCCGTCATGGGCGAGCGCTACAAGGACCGCAACGGCGGCTACACACGCGTGCTGAAAGCCGGCTTCCGCCAGGGCGACAATGCCCCGATCGCCGTGCTCGAACTCGTTGACCGCGACCCGGAAGCCCGCGGCGCCGCCGACAAGGCCCGCCATGCGGCCGAACTCGAAGCCGCTGACGAATAGTCTCTCCGGCAACGGAGCAAAAAGCCCGGACCTCGCGGTCCGGGCTTTTTGTTTTCGGGGACGCGCTTGACAGAATGTAGCGGGCCGGATTATACGCCCGCCTCCGAACCGGAATCCGTCCGTATCCGGATCACCTGAAGAGCCGCACATGAAGCAGTCACATCGAGAACCTGGCTGCTCCCTGCCATTGCGGGGAGCGTGTCAAGCGTCCCCGGGCTTTTGCCGGTAAGCGCCTGACCTCGCACTGAAACAGTTCAACGCCGCATTCGCGCGCACCCCGTGCGTGCGTCTGCGGTTTGAAAGGAGGAGGATCATGGGCACGCCCATGACCCAGCTGCTGGCTGTGGACATTCGTTCGGCATCGGCGTCTACGCCCCTGCTGGCTTTCCTTGCGGGAGACCATGCGGCGGCGATTGCCCGCATCTGGCCGGCGCCGCACCAGGACTTCCTCGCGCTGCCGGCGGCGCGGCGGCATGCGGCGGCCATTCTCGCAGGCTGCAGTGCGCACCCAGGGGCGCACATCGCGTGGATGGTGGAGCGCGCCCGTGACGCGGATCTTGCCGCTGAACTCTTCGGCCGCGATCCGCCGGGCGGGCTGATGAAAGCGTTCGGCCGCCTGGGCGAAGTGCTGTGGCGGGGTGAGGATTATGTCCGGCTTCTCGACCTGTTCGGTGAGCCGGCGGCCCGCATCCTGATCCGCCATATGAAAGCGCTGCGTCCGGAAACACTCGGCATCATTGCGGCGCTGCCGCCGCCGCTGCGTCAGGCCCCGATCGTCACCCTTCTGGGTACGGACGATCTGGCTGTTGCCGATCTTGCTGCGGCATTTGCCGTCGCGCTCCGTATCCGCGGGGCGGTCGCCGGGCCCGGCATCGCCCAGCGTCTGGGCCGTGCGGCGTCGCCGGGCGCGCTCTTCGGGATGGCGCGGGACGTGATCCAGCCGCCGGACTTCGGTCCGGGCGGCGCGGCGCCGGCGCTTCCGGCTCCGTTCCAGCCGGTGCAGCAGATGGAGGCGCTCAGCAAGACGGCGCTGGAGTTCCGCAACTGCTTGCGGGACTTCGTTGCCGACCTCGCGGCCGGCCGCATGGCGGTCTATGTCTGGCGCGGTGAGGGCGGACCTGCGGCCGTTGCGCTGCGGCTCGATCCCGCCGGCTGGCGCCTCGCCGAGGCGCGCGGCCGGGATAACGTGGACCTGCCGGACGAGGCCCTCATGACCATCGTCTCGGCAGTCCAGGTCGCGGGTGTGCGCACCGGCGAATCCTGGGGCTGGCTGAACCGCCGGCTTGAGGGTCGCGCCTTTGACGCGCCCGCCGCGCCAGGGCCCGTTCCGGCCGCCGACTGGCGCGCCCGGCTGGGTCTCGGAAACATCTGGGACTGAGCGGTGACAGGGCAGGCAGCCCCGGGCGGAAATGTCCGGGGCTCTTTGCTTTGCAGGGCCGGAAATCCGGGTTATTCTCCCCGCAAACGGGAGGAGACCACATGGCAGACGGCCACAAGATCGAAGAGCAGGCCAGGTTCCGCGAAATGCTGGAAGGCTCGAAGGAAGACTGGGACATCATTGCCGAGCACTCCAGGCACTTCAACAAAGGCCTCGCCAGGCGCGTCCTTGACCATCTGAAGCTGCTGGACGGCGATTATGGCGGCTTCCCGGTCGACCGGCTGACGCACTCGCTGCAGACGGCCACACGCGCGCACCGCGACGGGCGTGACGAGGAATACGTTGTCTGCGCGCTGCTGCACGATATCGGCGACACGCTTGGCAGCTTCAACCATCCGGACGTCGCCGCTGCGATCCTGAAACCCTTCGTGTCGGAAGCAAACCACTGGATGGTCGCCAACCACGGCATGTTCCAGGGTTATTATTTCTTTCACCATCTCGGCCTTGACCGGAACATGCGTGACCAGTTCCGCGACAATCCGCACTTCGAATACTGCGCGCAGTTCTGCCATCTCTACGACCAGTCGGCTTTCGATCCGGAGTACCAGAGCGAGCCGCTCGAATTCTTCGCGCCGATGGTCGAGCGCCTGTTCGCAATGCCGAAGAACTCCATGTACCTCCGGAAAACCGAAGCCTGACCTGAAAGCCTGGTGGAGACCGGATGCTGAAATTTCTCGTCTTCGTCCTGCTTGTCATCGCCGTCATCGCGTTTTTCGCCATGCGGCAGACGCCCAAACGCCCGCCGCGTGACTGGCGCCATGGCGGAGATGACGGCGGCCCTGTGCCGCCGTTGATTCACATCGGATCCGACGCCAGCCGCAAACCCGCACACGATACCGGGTCAGGCGATGACGGAAAGCCGGTCAAGGCGGAAGCGGGCGCGCCGGACGGCAACGGCGGCGGCGGAGATGGCGGAGGCGGCGACTAGCGCGCCATCCCTGTTACCTCCGCCTTTTGAAGTTCCCGAGCCGAAGCCCGGAATTCAAACAGGACTTCAGCTTCCGCTCGCCGGGCACTCGCCCACGTAAGCCACGCTGGCACCGGCCGCGAGGGCTTCGCATTTGTTGCCGTAAGTCTCACCGTCACAGCCGCATACGGGCTGGTACTCACGCGTGCAGATGGCCGGCGTCTTGACGCAGGTGCCGGACGCGTCGGCGATGTTGCTGCAGACCCCCGCATCGAAAATGCAGGCGAGGCCTTCCGCGCACTGGAGGCCTGCGATGCCGCTGCACATTTCGCCAGCGGCGGCGACCGGGCGGCTGACTTCAGCCGCAGGTGGCTCATCTGCAGCCGTCTCTTTCCTGAAATGGCCGCAACTGGCCAGGAGGGTCAGGGCAAGGGCAAGAAGAGCGGGTCGCATGAGTTGTCTCCTGATTTCAGGAGAGCCTGCGACCTGCGCCGTTTCTTGGCAACCCCCGCCGCTTACTTCGCGCCGGCCGCGACCGAGGCGAAGATGTTCTGGCCATGCTCGCCGCCGGATTTGAAGGCCGGGCGGGTGGTGCCGACGTCGGTGATCTGGTCCCACTTGGCGGCGACGGCTTCGGCGGTCAGCGCCTCGCCTGCGCCGACGAACACGCCGGCGGTTTCAACGATCCGCGCCATCGAGAAGGCGCCGGCGCCGGCTGACAGGATCATGCCGGTCGGGGCGTCTTCCTTGACGAGGTTGATGACACCGGGGGTCACGTATTCCGGCTTCAGCGCGGTCAGCATCTGCTCCGACATGATGTCTTCGGTCATGCGGGTTGCAGCAATCGGGCAGACAGCGTTGATCTTGATGTCGTTTTTTGCGCCTTCGATCTTCAGCGTGTTCATGATGCCGATCACGCCCAGCTTGGCCGCGCCATAGTTGGCCTGGCCGAAGTTGCCGTAGAGACCCGTCGACGAGGTGGTGACGACAATCCGGCCATAGTTCTGGGCCTTCATGACATCCCAGGCGGCATGGATCGGCAGGAAGCTGCCGCGCAGGTGGACGGCGAGGACGAGGTCGATATCGTCGACCGACATCTTGGAGAACGACCGGTCGCGCAGGATGCCGGCATTGGCGATGATGATGTCGATGCGGCCCCATTTGGCCATCGTGTCGTCGATCATCTTCTTGACGCCGTCGACATCCGACACCGATGAGCCGTTGGCGATCGCTTCGCCGCCGAAGGCTTCGATTTCCTGCACCACGGCCTTGGCCGCATCCGAACCGCCGCCTGAGCCATCACGCGAGCCGCCCAGGTCGTTGACGACCACTTTGGCGCCGCGGCGCGCGAGTTCGAGCGCGTGGCAACGGCCAAGGCCGCCACCAGCACCGGTGACGATGGCGACGCGGCCGTCAAAACGGATCTCGGACATGGGGGTCTCCTGAAACGGTTGTATTGTTTGGGCGGTGTCACACCAGACGTTCACGTCAACGTCAAGCACGTCCGCTGCGTCACCTCGCCCGCCGGGCGACCAGACGGGCGTGAGATACCCCACGGTCAATCTTGCCACGGTTAATCCGGCGTGATTTTCTCAGTTCTGAAACAGCACTCGGGAGGAAACCATGCTGGCCTACGTGACTCTGGGAACCAACAACAAGGAAAAGGCGCTCGCTTTCTATGACGCCGTGCTCGGCGAAATGGGCGCGAAGCGCTTTTTCGCGAACGAACGGCTGCAGTTTTACGGCGTCGGCCCCGGCCAGCCGATGCTCGGTATCGGCGACACTTATGATCAGAAATCCGCAACGGCTGGCAACGGCGTGATGCCGGCGCTGGCCTGCGCCAGCAAGGAGGTCGTGGACAAGGTCTATGCCAGGGCGATCACGATGGGCGCCACTGATGAAGGCGCACCCGGCAACCGGATGCCGACCTTCTATGGCGCTTACTTCCGTGATCCGGATGGCAACAAGATCTGCGTCTGCAAGCTCGGCTAGGGCAGGCGGCCGCATTTTTTTGCAAAACCCTCCGGCGTTGGCCGGAGGGTTTTTTCTTGGCGGATCACTCCGGCCGGGCGTCTTCCAGCTTTCCCGCATAGAAGGTGCGCAGGTCGGCCGCGAGCGCGTCCAGTGCGGGCTCATGGAGGTACATCATGTGGCCGGCCTGATAATAGGTCATCGCCACCCGTTCCTGCGGAATGCCGTAGCGGGCAAACGTGATCTCGGCGTCGAAGAAGGGCGTGATCATGTCGAAATAGCCGTTGGCGACCCAGACTTTCATTGCCGTGTTCTGGCGCATCGCCGTGGTCAACTGGGCCGAGACGTTCAGGTAATGCGGCTCCCAGTACTCGCCCTCCGGCACATCGCGGTAGTTCCAGTTCGTCGACGCCGCTTCGCTCGACACCATGTAGGGGCGGTCCATCTTCACGCCGAGATCCGCAGAGAGATACTGGTTCATCAGGGCCGAATAGGCCGAACCGATGGCGTAGCCTGAAACGTCCGCCTCCGGGGTTTCCGCCACATCGTCCGCCTCGTCGCCGAGATAGCGCCCGTCGAGGCGCCCGAGTGCAACGCCCTTGTCGCGCAGCAACTCCTTCTGGAAGCGTGGCATCAGGATCTTGAGATCGGAGGAGTCGATATACGCCGGTGAAAGCCCGGTGAAGTAGGCAAGGCGCTCGCGGATCCGGGCGCGCTCGTCCGGTGCAAGCGTTGCGCCTTTCCAGAGCGCCGGCCCATATTCGTCGCGGGCGAAGGCGCGCGCTTCGGCAAGGAACTGGTCCTGCGGCACGCCGGCCCCGGCGCGGCCATGATACTGCGCCGCCGCCGCCATGCTCGGCAGGTAGGTGACGTAGGAATAGATGTTGTCGTGGACGGACGTGGAGCCTTCATAGTCCAGCGCCTGCGAGATCAGTACGAGCCCGTTCAGCGCAATATCGACATCGCCGGTCAGCATCCGGTTGGCGAGATAGGCCGCTCGCGTCGTGCCGAAGCTTTCGCCGATCAGGTATTTTGGCGCGTTCCAGCGCTTGTGGTCGGTGATCCAGACACGGATGAATTCCGCGATGGAGCTGCCGTCGCCCTCCTCGCTCCAGTAATCCTTGTCCTCGCCCTTGCCGACGGCGCGGCTATAGCCGGTGGCGACCGGGTCGATGAACACGAGGTCGGTCACGTCGAGGATCGACAGCGGATTGTCGAGCAGCGTGTATGGGGCGGCACCGTCATCGGCGTCCGCGTCGCTCGCCACCTTCACGCGCTTCGGGCCGAGCAGGCCCATGTGCAGCCAGACCGAAGCCGACCCTGGCCCGCCGTTGAAGACGAACGAGACCGGGCGTGGCCCGCTGACGTTTTCGCGGATGTAGGAGATGGTGAACAGGCTCGCGCCGGGCTCGCCTTCGGCGTTGCGGATATGGGTCTCACCCGCTTCGATGCGGTAGGTGATCTTCTGTCCGCCGAAGGTGCCGGTATGGGTGGACTTGAACATTACCGGTTCCGGAACGGGCTTTGCGTGTTTCTCTGCTTCGGCCTTTTCGTCAGCGTTCTTGCCGGAGGCTGGTTCGGCGAAGGCCGGGCCGGACGAACCGACCAACAGCGCAAAGATCAGGGCGTGGAGTTTCATGTTGGCGTTCAGCCCTTAAGTTTTGGTCGCGCGGGCCTCTCAACATGGCTCGCCAGACGTCTGAATTTAAAGGCAAAACTTAAGCCCACTTCCAGCGCGCGTCAAACGCCTGCCTTTGCTCAGCTGACACTGACCGCCACGAGTGCGTTGACGCGGTCGACCGGTTGCCTTTGCCTTCTTTCCAACCGGCAAGGTGGCAGCTAAGCCTGCTCCCAGGTGCTAGTCTGAAGGGAGGCGCGTTTGACAATGCCAGCAGGTTACGAGTGGGGTTGGGACAATGGCCGCGCACTGATCGGGATCCTCGTGATCTACGCCCTGTGTTGGACGCTGTCGTCCAATCGCAAGGCGCTGCCTTGGAGGATCATCCTCGGCGCGACGGTCCTCCAGTTCAGCTTTGCGCTTCTGTTCTTCGGCGTTCCGCAACTGTTGGGCATGGGCAACGCCGGCGTGGCAGGCGGCGACAATCCGGTCATCAAGGCACTGGTTGATGCAACCCGCTATGGCACGAACTTCGTGTTCGGATATGTCGGTGACAACACGCTCGTAGCGCAGCCCTTCACGCCTTTCACCACGGCCGAAGGTCTCGTGCCACCTTCCTTTTTCTTCCAGATACTGCCGCTGATCATCGTCGTCGCGGCGCTCTCCGCTATGCTCTGGCATTGGGGCATCCTGAAATGGATCACGACTGCTTTCGCGGCGATCTTTCGCCGGACGATGGGCATCAGCGGGCCGACATCGCTCGCCGTCTCGGCCAACGTGTTCATGGGTATGACTGAAGCGCCGCTGCTCGTGCGCCCGTATCTCAAGACGATGACGCGAACAGAATTGCTGACCATGATGACGGCAGGCTTCGCGACGATTGCCGGTTCGGTGATGGTCGTCTACGCCACCATGCTCGACGGCAAGCTCGCCAATCCGATCACGCAGCTTTTCGTGGCCTCGATGATGGCCGCGCCGGCGGCCGTGGCAGTGGCGATGACGCTGATTCCGGAATCCGAAGTGACCAGCGACAATAATCAGCAGCCGGACTTCAAGTACGCCTCGACGATGGATGCATTCTCTACCGGCGCCACCGACGGCCTGAAGATCGTCTTCAACATTGCAACCA